>JAKLHG010000597.1 GCA_022710255.1 Candidatus Hydrogenedentota bacterium | reverse complement strand
GCAGGCGGATGCCAGTCGGTGGCATTACCAGCACCGGAGGACGGCCTGCAATGGTTCTGCGCGCAGCCGGTGGCGCTGCGCACGCCGCCGCCGGTGGTCTCCCGCTACCAACCCCGGGCGGAAGACGGGAAGTTCGCCACCCTGTTCCTGCAGGACGTGTACCGGGGCCTTGAACCCGGGGTAAACCGCGGCGAAATCATGCGCATACGGGTGGTCCGCGAGATGCCCAAGACCGTCCGGATCGACCCGGCGATGCGTGCCTTCGGGTTTCAGTTCCCCGTCGTTTCCTGCGGAGCGACCTATGCGCCCAAGGACGTGCTGGGCGAAGTGCCCGTTGAGCCCGACGGTTCGGCCTGTTTCCGTGTGCCTTCGGGCGTTCCCCTCTATTTCATGGCGCTGGATGCTGAAGGCCGGGCCCTGCAGCGCATGAGAAGTTTCACGCACCTCATGCCGGGCGAGTCGCAGGGATGCATCGGATGCCACGAACCGCGGCTGGACACCGCCATGCCCCGCCGGGGCCTGGCCCTCAACCGTGCTCCCCGCAATTTGGAACCCCCGGAATGGGGCACGGGCGGATTCGCCTACTGGCGGGTGGTCCAGCCCGTGCTGGACCGGTATTGTGTGGAATGCCACCACCCGCATAACGCCGGGGGCGGCATTGACCTGACAGGCGACCGGACGGACTTTTTCAACGTCTCCTACGAAACGCTGGCGCGGGAAAACCAGGGCCCCGACGGCAGCCCCTATGTCTCCTGGATTCCCACGTACAACGGACAGGAACAGAACATTCTGAAAATCGCGCCGCGGACCTGGGGCGCCCCGGCCAGCCGGCTGGCCGAACTCGTGTCAGGCGGCCATCCGGACGCGTCAGGCAAGCCGCGCTTTGAGATGGACCCGGAAAGCCGGCGGCGGGTTTACGCGTGGATAGACCTTAATGTACCCTACTATGATACGAGCGAGACCGCCTATCCCGATAAGGAAGGCTGCCGCCGCATTTATGCACCCGAGGTGGACAAGGTACTTACGGAGGTGGCCCAAAGACGGTGCCAATCCTGTCATGTCAACGGAGAAATACACCGGAAGGAATGGACGCGCATCACCGCGCCCGAATACAACACGTTTTTGCTGGCCCCCCTGTCAAAAAACGCGGGGGGCACGGAGAAATGCGGCAAACCGGTATTTGAAGATACCGGCGACCCGGACTACCAGGCCATTCTCGCCACGCTCAGACCCCTTGAGGAACAACTGCAAGCCCTGCCGCGCATGGATATGCCCGGCGGAAAGCCGGCGCCGGAGGTGTGCCGGGCCTGCAAATGAACACCGTGCAGGTAAAATACTAAGCCAAGGTAACCTGTCAGCCGCCGGGAAAGAGCGATAGCCCCGCTGTCAATCAGCAACCATCGCAGCGCCGATGGATTAACTTTGATTCAGGGTACACCCGTTTCCTTGTTTTCATCGGGAACAATGTGGAGCACGGGGTACCTGACAATGGCGAGCAGGCCCAGGAGCCCGAAAAAGCCGGCGGCGGGCCCGACTAACAGCACGCCCAGCACTCTCCCGGGCGCATTGCCGAAGAGGTTCATGGATTGTGTCGCCAGCAGGATGGAACCGCCCATCGCCGCTTTCCACACCAGGCCGCTCAGCCCGTTATACAAGGCTTCGCGACGCTGCCCGGAACGGGTCTCGTCATAGTCGATGATTTCTCCGAGCATGGGCGTCAGCATGGCATACATGAAGCCCTGGCCGATGCCGCAGTAACCGAAAACAATCTTGGCCAGCAGCTGCTTCATGTCGATGGACAGCGGACTGACACCGATGACATAGATGCTCGGCAGGCCGGTGGTGATAATCAGCAGCGCGATGGCCATCACCCATTTTTTGTGCAGCACCCGCGCCAACAGGGAAACGCTTCCAATGGCGATGATCGCCATGATGATGAACGGCAACAGCAGCTCCGTCACCATCCCTTCATCCCCGTTCAGGCTCAGTTCCACCCAGTAGGGCAGCACGCGCTGCACGGCGAGAAAGCCGACGTTAAAGAGCAGAAAGGTGATGGTATAGATGATGAAGAGACGGTTCCGGAACGCGTCGAAAATTCCGGAAAATCCGGGCAGTTGTTCCGAGGGCACGGCTTCCGAATCATACCGTTCTTTTACGAGCCAGACGGGAAACTGGAACAGGGCAAACGAGACGAGGGCAAGGAGGACGGCAAGACGGCGATAGCCGACCGCGGAGTAGGTGTCGGCGACGCGGGCGGGATCCAGCAGGACGATAAGTTTGCCGGGGAGGGCCGCCGCGACGGCCAGCCCGATAATCAGGCCGACAGCGGTCCAAATGCCGATGCGTACCCGGGCCTGTTCGGAACGGGCAATCTCCGGACCGAGCGCGTTCAAGGGCGTCAATGCCAGGCCGAACACGGTCCAGTGGAGGCAAAGCAGGAGCGTTCCGTAAAGGAAGTTCAGGAAAGAGGTCTGCGCGACCGGCGGGAACCAGAAGGCAATCGAGGTGCCCACCATCAATAGGGACCCCCAGAAGATGAACGGGCGGCGCCGTCCGGCGGGGGCAAACCATGCGAACCGGCCCCGACGGGTCTGCGTCCGGTCCGACCACATGCCGATGAGCGGCCCCGTGAAGGCGTCCCAGGTTGTGCCGATGATAAAAATATAACCGACCAGGCCCACCGTGACATAGA
>JAKLHG010000596.1 GCA_022710255.1 Candidatus Hydrogenedentota bacterium | reverse complement strand
TGACGTAGAATTTGAATCGCAGGTCGTTTAGCATAGTATTAACACCTTCTTATTTAACTATCAAATATACTATACCACAACCGAGAAGAAAAATCAAGTCAAAAATTGAGGTTCTGCAAGAGGCTCTCAAGTTAACAATCCTATCTTAACAAAAATAGTTATTTATATCTCTAATTTAACGGGTCCCTGCTACATATAAAAGCATGACATCTTAATTAAAAAGTATGATTTTTTGTTTTAATTTTATTTCTACAACTTCTACCTGTATCTATAAGATTACATAATATTTATTATATGCAAATAATTACTGGGATATTTTCCCTAGCATTTATATGACCGATAACTGTCTACCCTTAGTCCTGGACATCGCCCAGAAGAAGTGGCACCATCGGCGCAGATATAATAAAATATTTTCAACATCCTATCATTTTTATGTGCTCTTTGCGCCCTTTGTGGTTTAATTGCAGGCAGTTAATCAACATAAGCCTAAACTCATAGTTTTCTTGTCAACGGAATCGCCCTAAGGACTTAACCAAGTTTTAGCGCCTTCTGGCAAAAATGATGGACGAATAATATTCCCCCACATAGTTCATAGGCTTGTGACGCGTTCGCTGGGAAAAGTTATAGGACTTGGCAACCTGTGTATCGAAACCGCATTTTTCAAGGATATCCAGTATCCGTATCAACCGATCATTGGCCAGTCCCAATCCATGATGATATTCGCAGAACAGGTAGCGTACCCGGTGCAGGCAGGGTGCGGCTTCTTCCAGCACCTCGTCTTCAACCCCTTCGATGTCAATTTTGAGGTAGTCCACCTCTTCCTGAAGATAAGAACTCAGTTTGACACACTGCACCTCATAGGTTTCCATCGCCTCGGCATGTTCCGCCAACTGGGCGCGCCGCTCCGTAAGGGAGCCGGCCATACTGTGACCGCGCTGCACAAGAAATACCTGCCGTCCTTCGCGCGCAGCCAGGGCATAGGGGAGAATATCCACATCTGTGAAGCCGTTTCTGTCCATGTTTTCCAGGGCCACGGCCCGGTTTGCGGGGTCCGGTTCAAAAGCGATGATCCGTGCATCGGGAAAAATGGTTTTGAAATAATAGAGGCTGATGCCCTGGTGTGCCCCACAGTCTATAATGCGAGGTGCGGTACCATCGATAGGCGCAAAGTAGTCCTGGTTCACGAGAATTTCCTGCAAGAGTGTATAAAGCGCATCGCGATCGGTAAACTTCAGGCGGCCGTTAAAAACGTGCAGATGTCCATCCCGGTATAAAACATCCAGAAGAGTATCATTCACGCTTGCACGACCGGTGATACGCGCCCGACAGGCTCTGAGACGCTCCTGAAGTGTGCTGTCATTTCTATCAGCCCAGGGCTCAAGTTGCTCCCAGCCTCGTTCAAAATCACACCAGGCTCGGGCCAGAGGCAACACGGCAACCGCATGCATCAACCCACGGACAAAAAGTGCGTGGGAAAGTAATTTTGACTCATCAGGCTTTGTCATAAGTCGAAGCAAGGGAGACTTTTCCGCCGTGAGTAGATGACGAAGCGGCTTGTTATTGTTGCTTTCGAGCAGATTTACAAGTCGTTCGAATTCATTATCAAACAGATATACCCGTAAAGCCTTTTGATTCTCCAGCCCCAAAACCGCTTCCAGAACAGGAGAACGGACCCCAAGGACTTTGCCGGCCAGGCGGTAATTTTCCTCGGCAAGCACGGATTGAAGACGCACTGCCCCGTCGGCGCCCATTAATTGGTACAGGAGGGAGTCTCCCGGAGGAAAGGCTTCACATACGGCACGGAATATTGTTTTCGGAGCGGTCTCATCACATAAAACCAACCTGAGCCGCTCCGCGTTATCGCTCAGTACCAAGGCATGCAATTCTTTTGACCCCGGCGGTAAAAGCATCTTCAGGCGAGCGGTGCCTTGTAGCAGCATCAGTTCCTTCAGTTCCGGCGCGCCAGGGGGAAGTAGCGCATTCAGACGTGCCGAACGTTGGCTCAGCATCAATTCCTTCAGTTCCGGCGCGCCAGGGGGAAGCAACATCTTAAGGGGACCCGCTTCATCGTCAAGAACGGTCTTCCTCAAAACAGTGAAGTCTTTCCGGAGAAATGCTTTTAACGCCTCAAAAGCATGCGTATCTAAGCGGTCTAAATATTCGACAAAAAAAATATGATCCTTTGCCCCCAGAAGTCTGCGCAACAATGCCATGTCGTCCGCGCGCAGGGCGGCGAAAACCTCGGACGAATCCGGGTCGAGAAGCCGGTTCATCATTTGTGTATCTGCTACAATACTCCGTATCAACGCGCGCCTGGCCTTGCCGGCAAGACTGTTGTCTTCCCTGGTGGAGGCAAAAAGACATTTCATCGGGTAAAGATAGGCTCGGACTAAAAGGCGGCCTGCCCGGTGTGCCCATCTGCGCCAGAAGTTTTCAGGACGTTTTGTCATTCCCCATCCTCCTTCAGTGGCACGTTCTCTCCGGCAGTGCTGTCAAAAATAGTTTTCCCGGCAGACAGATAACGATACTTGAAATCCCGAATCCCCCACGTAAATGCGTCCTGCCCCACAACCGCGAACTCGGCGGCAACACGCCGGAAGACGAATACCAGGCGCGGCTGGACAAGGATTCGATTGTTTTCGGGCCAACGGATGCCGAAATCATGGCGCTGTGGATGCCGGAAGTCACCCGCTA
>JAKLHG010000595.1 GCA_022710255.1 Candidatus Hydrogenedentota bacterium | reverse complement strand
TGCCTGCGGGAATCGGTAACGGCGCCGGTGACACTATCTATCGTCTTAAAGAAGGCAACGAGCGTTTCATGATCACGGACGTCAACAATCCCCAGACCTCCGCCATGGCGCAAAGCACGCTTTTCGCCATGATGGATCTGTTCGGGAATTACGGCGGCGCCATCGCGTTCTTTAATCATGTTCCCGGAGGCTGCAACGTCCTGTTCATGGACGGCCACGTGGACTGGATTCCCTATGTTGCCCCGGCTCCGGGCACAGATGGTACTGCAAGTATGGACTTGGGCGCCACACAGCCGGTTCTGCCCAGCCTGGCGAGTATTATTGGCATGTTCCTGCAGCAAAACACCTGAGTTCAGGTTGGTATTTGAATCCAAGTATGCCGCCTCTGCACGTGCTGTGCGGGGGCGGTTTTTCTTTATCCTGTGGATAATCTGACGAACAGCTGGGTGCGGTAGCGGCAGGACGGGAGAGGGGGTGGAAAAGGACGCAAAGGACCCAAAGGACATCAAGGACCTAAAGGACGGAAAGAGGGGTGCCGATACCTTCCGGTCTTGTTCCCCAATGCGACCCTTGTCATTACCCACATCTTTCCGTTCAGGATGGGGTATTGAGACGCCGATGTATGTATTCAGAATCCCAACGGGATTCCATATCATAGCCCAGCGGTTGCGGTACCCCGCTACCCTGGGTGAGCGATGTTTCTCCTTCTCTCTTTTCTACTCCAACGGAGTTACGCCTGTTTTCCCATACGGCATTTGCACCAATGTGACGCAACCCCGTTGGGGTAAACGGGAATTGGGAGCACCTTCCAACCCAGGGTAGCGGGGTACCGCGACCCTGGGCTTTGTTCCTAAATCCCTTTGGGATATTGAATTCAAACAATCGTTTTTAGCCGCTACTATTGATTGCCAAAAAAATGTGGGTAATGACAAGAATGCGACTTGGGAACACGGGCAACATATGCTTTCAGACGGTGTCGGACTGCGTCTGATCGTGCCGGACAGGCCTGATAAGACGGTAGTGTCCCGGAGTAGGCCGGCAAGAAATACAGCTCGCGCGGTTCTCGCCCGGTTCTGCCAATTGCAGAGGGGCATGACCCAGCCTATCATCAGTTTACACGCCTGCGGCGGCGATGCATTCCCGGGTTTTGCGGAGACCGTCCGCAGCGACTTGCGCTGGCGGCTGTTCCCAGTATTCCCGTTTGAAAATCTCCAGGGAGAGGGCCTTCGTATATCCGATGGTTTTCAGGCTTTGCAGGACTTGGGCCAACGGTAAAATGCCGTCGCCGGGATAGAGGCGGTGCTCGTCGCCCTGCTGCTCGCGGGGGATGTCTCCCGGCACGTCATTGAAATGGAAGTTGGCGATGAGCGCGCCCTGGATCAGCCCGAGGGCGTTGAACCCGGAACCACCCCGAAACAGATGGAAGGTGTCCATGATGAGGCAGGCCTTGCTATCGTTGGCATCCAGCGCCACGGCGCAGGCCTGGCCGAGGCGGTGGACGCCCTTCATGAAACCTACAAACTCGAAGGCGACCTGGAGGTTATAGTCTTCCCGGCCGATGCGCATCAGCTCGCGGTACATTTCTGCGCCCCACTTGAGATCGAAATCCTCGCGGTCCGGTGCGGGTATGGCCGCCACGTGGAGGGAACCCACCTCGGAGGAGCGCCGCATGCGCTCGCGGGTCGCGGGAAGGGAGGCTTCAAAGCCTTCCGGGGTGGAGGGCATGGCATCCCACAGGCCGATGATGTTCGGCACATACAAGCCCATGTCTTTGATGCGCTGGCCCAACTCCCGGAGATTGCCACCGTTCTTCTCATAGTCTTCCAACTCGTTTATCCACGGCTCGATACCGTCCCAGCCGGCTTCGGCCGTCACACGCAGCTTATCTTCAAGCGATGCGGGGCGGATGGTGCTGGTATTCAGTACGAGCGGCCAGGGACTGATGCCGTCCTGGTAGCGTTTGGGCGCGTTTTCGTCCGCATGAGTCGGACCTGTACCGGAGACAAAGACGCTCGTCGCGGCGGTGGTGGACAACAGAAAATTCCTGCGATTCAGTTGGGATGGTTTCATGGTTGTTTCCCTCGGTTTAGGTATTCTGGATGTTGTTGATATCTTTTAGATCCGTCAGGTATTCCAGGTTCTTTAACCCACTTTTAAGGATGACAGGCATTTTGAGGCCCGCCGTTTTCTCTGGTGGAGGTTTCCCCTGCTGTCATCCTGCCGGTATTAACAGGCCAGAATCCTAGAGAAGTTTATCACATACAGGGCAATATCCGTATACCGTTTATCGCCGCCTCGGGATTCCCAGGCCGTGCTATAGGACTGCAAACAGGTATCCGGCAAGGCATTCTCCGGTTCAAGCCACGGGCAGATACGTTCAATGTCACGGCTGAAGTATACGCCGCCATCGAAGACATGCAGGCCGGCGATGTCGCCTCTCAGGCTCAAGATCGGGCCGGACATGGGTTCATTGGTTGTGGTAACCTGCACCAGCGGGCCATTCACGGCAGTCACGGAGCTTAACCAGGTGTTGAAAACACGCTGCCCGTTACATTGTTTTGTACAGCCCGCTGAGTGGAAGTTTTGAAAAGCGGTTACACCGCAAAGAGACATAAGGAAGGCAAGTTGTTCCTCGTGCCGGGTTTTCATTTCCTGCGGGGCGATGCTGCCCTGGGTGCTAAAAATCAACCTGGGGGTTCCGCA
>JAKLHG010000594.1 GCA_022710255.1 Candidatus Hydrogenedentota bacterium | reverse complement strand
GCTGTCCGTTTATTGATGGGGCACGGCTGCATCTGGATGGGGGAAGCCAGGGCGGGTACATGGCGCTGGCCATGAGCGCGGATATGTTTCCGGTCACTTCGGCCACGGCCGATGCCCCTGTGGTCAATTGGGCCTATAATTTCGGGTATTTTGAAGCGAATCGCACCCTGGTGGCGGGCTTTACGGCTCCTATGGAATCCCCCCTGCCTGTTCTTGCTTCTGTGCTGCCGCTGGCGGATATGGCCTATGAACACTTCCCCCGTGACCTGGCAAATGACACCTGGTTCTATATCAGTCCCGTTGCGCAGGTGAATCGCATAACGAACCCCGTTCTCGTGACCATTGCCACAGGCGACATGTTGGTGCCTATGGAACAAATAACACGCGCCCACATCCATCCACACGATCTCGGTAAATTTCCGGACGGTTACGTGCGCGACTTTGAGCATCTCGCCCCTTCCGACAAGACCCGGGTCCGCCTGGAAGACGTGCTGGCCCCGGATACCGCCTCCACGCAGGTCATGTCCTTACAGGAACACAGTTACCTGGTTTCCACGGACATGCGGTTGGACAAAGAGCCCCGCCCGTCAAAAAGACCGGCGGCTGAAGACCGGCCCTGGAGTCAAGAGCACCAATGGAATTTCTGTATTCTGGACGAAGGACCGCCGGAGCCCTTTGCCGACCATACCACCTACGCATGGGATACGGTTCCGGACAGTTATGTTGACCACCATTACAACGCGACTCCCGGCCCCGACCTGTTAAACGACGCCAAACTGCATTGGCTCCTCGAACGATATACGGCGACCAAGAACCCTCTGCCGTTACTCAGAAACGGAAGCCCGGCAAACCGCCGCAACTTTGACTATCTGGAAAAACGGGACGTACTGAACGGGTTGCTGGCCTTTGCGGAGTGTGCTCCCGCCTGTGAGGAACGGCTGACCGCCCTGTATGCGGCGTCCAACCTGAAGCCTTTTGGTCCGCAGGCAACCCCGCCCGTCCTGCGTCAACTGCTTGAAGACTTGCACCCCTGATCTGTGCCGTATATCGCCTTACCGGAACTAAATGGTCCGTGAATACAGGGTTTTGCTGGAGGATTTCAGGTAGGCATCGAAAACCATGCAGATATTGCGAATGAAGGGTGCGCCCAGAGGGGTAACGCGCCAGTACTCCGGGCCAAGGTCAATCATCCCCTCAGCCTGATATGCCTCCAGTAAGACGCATTCGGCACTGAAATACTGGTTGCAATTAATGCCGAACAAAGCGGTTGCCTGGACAAGGTCCAGTTCAAAGGCACACATCAACCGCCGGATGGCCCAGCGCCGGATGACATCATCGCGGGACAGGCGCATGCCCCGTTCCACGGGCAAGTCTCCCCTCTCCAGAGCGCTGTGATACAAGTCTGGATCCTTGGTGTTCTGGGCGTAACAATTGGACACTTCGCTGATGGCGGACAGGCCGAAACCGATTTGGTCGGGCGCCTGGCGTACAGTATATCCCATGAAGTTGCGGTGCAGCGTGCGATTGTCCAGGGAGCGCGCCAGTTCATCCCCCGGCAGGGCGAAATGGTCCATGCCGATAGGCCGGTAACCCGCTTCCACCAGATGGTTTCGGGCGGCGGCAAACAAGGCATATTTTTCTGTCGTGCCCGGACGGGGCAATGGGTCCAGCGCCTGTTGATGGGCAAAGCGGGAGGACAGGTGCGCGTAACTGTATATAGCGATACGGTCCGGCCTCATGGCGGCCACCTGTTCCAGGGTCCGCATCCAGGGCTCCATGGTTTGAAGGGGTAATCCGTAGATCAAATCCATATTGATGCCGCTGAAACCCAGGCCCCGGCAATACCGCAACATTTCTTCCGTTCTCTCAGCCGTCTGGTTGCGTCCGATGGCCCGCTGCACTTCCGGGTTTAAATCTTGTACGCCAAAACTGATACGGTTGAAGCCAAACTCCCGCAACAGGTCCAATTGCGCCCGGGTTACTGAATTGGGATTGGTTTCAATGGCGACTTCAGCGTCGGCGTCGAAGGTGAAACGGCCTGTGAGTGCCCCGAATAGACGCCCCATCTGTTCCGCATTAAGACTGGTTGGCGTGCCGCCGCCCCAGTGGCACTGTGATACGGTGTTGCGTTTCCCCAATAACGATGCGGCGTGTTCCACTTCCAGGGTGACATCCGCCAGGTAACGGGACACGAGATTTTCGGAGGGCGCCGTAATGGTGGTGCAGCCGCAGTAGGCGCAACGGTGAGGGCAAAAAGGAATATGCACATAGAGCGACAGCGGAATGTCCGGAGAGGCGGCCGCTTCGGTGAGGGCACCCCGGTACTGTTCCCCTCCAAAATCGGCGGACCATTCCGGCACGGTGGGATAACTGGTATATCGGGGGCCGGGCCGGTCGTACCGGGCAAGCAGTTCCGGCGTTATCGCCGATGCGGTCATGGTGGATCCTTTACACTGCCGACGGTTGGGACCGCAGATGTCCGGGCACCAACAACGGAAAAGCGCTAAAACAGCCGCAGGCGCGGATTAGGCGATGGGACGTATGGACACGCGCTGCAGGATATACGTTCCCAACTCTGAGACAGGCATGCGTACCTGTTCCATGCTGTCCCGTTCGCGCACGGTAACGGTTTCGTCTTCTTTGGTCTGATGGTCCACACAGATGCAGTAAGGAGTGCCTACTTCATCCATGCGCCGGTAGCGGC
>JAKLHG010000593.1 GCA_022710255.1 Candidatus Hydrogenedentota bacterium | reverse complement strand
CGCCGGCATCCCTATTGTTCATGTCAAGGCGAAAGCAAGCTATACTCTACAGGAAATTCAAGGCATACTTTCACAGGCGGGGGTGCGGGCATGAAAGCCGTTGTCTTCTATGAGCGTGGATCCGCAACAATGGAACAAGTCATGGCCGTGTACCCGAGACACAAGGCCTTCCTGGATACATTTGTGGAGAAAGGGCAGATTTACGGAATCGGGCCCTTTGCCGGCCGTGATGGATCGATGGGGATATTCAAGAGCCGGGAAGTGGCGGAGGATTTCGTCAAGAATGACCCCTTCGTTTTGGAGGGGCTTGCCGGCAAGGTGACCATCAAGGAATGGGATGACGCCCTGCTGTAATGCTGCCGTTGCGGCAGACCTCCCTGCCGGGATCTATTTCTCATCCACACCGAATTAACTCGAAACCATGCAAATCGCTGTCGCTATAGCTCTCACAGCCACCTACCTGGGCCTCTCGCTGGCGCTCGGCGGCGTGCAATCAAGCAATGGGCCCTGGTGGTTCTTCTTGCCTTGCATTGTGTCGGTCTGCGCCTTCGTTGCCGCCAAAATGATCATGGCCAAACTTCCGTTGCCCTGGGTCAATGATCAGGGCTATAGCTCTCCTCCTCGCCGCGTCCACCTTTCTTGGAGGGCCGCTGTCCGGCTTCCCGCTTATGCGCCATTCCTGCTTATTCTGTGGCATTTTCTATCGATCCTGCGGATGCACTTTGACATCGACTGGGTGTTGTATTGCGTGATCGTGCTCGCCTTGGGGATGATGACCATAATTGCTCTCAGACGCTGGCATGAAATCCGACTCCTTCGAAACGGTGAAGTGGCGATGGCGTTTATCGATAGTCGAGAAAACACTGCTGAGTGGCAAGACGACCGAATATACTATCATTTCAGGACGGCCGGGGGGAAAGATGTCTCGGGTCGGGCATTCTATGTTGGATATGATGTCCTCGAAGGCTCCTTCATCCCCGTGTTCTATGACGCCCGGAACCCCCCAGATCACCTGGTCGCCTGCGCCTCCTGGTTCGAGGCCGATTGACGGGGTGCATGGAAACACAGCCCAACACGGCATTCTTTTCAATCAGATGAGGAAACAAAATGTTTGAAGAATTGGAGAGGATCAACGAACGGCCCGAACCGTTCCAATTTTATACCGCAAGCAACTTATGGACGGATGAACATACGTCAAAGCAGATGCTGGCCTTCCATCTTGACGGGTCTGTCGACATTTCTTCAAGAAACGGGGAATTTATCGATCGATCGGTGGAATGGATCGCATCCGAGTTCGACATCGGCAGAAAGACCAGGATCGCGGATTTCGGCTGCGGCCCTGGGCTGTATGGGGCCCGCTTGGCGAAGTGCGGAGCCAATGTGACCGGCATTGATTTCTCGAAGAGGTCCATCGAGTATGCACAGGAGATTGCCGCCCGCAAACGGTTGAACATCCACTATGTGAATCAGAATTATCTGGAATATGAAACAGATGACCGGTTCGACCTTGTGCTGATGATTATGTGCGATTTCTGCGCCCTCAGCCCAAGGCAAAGAAAAGGGCTTCTGAGCACGTTCCATACGATCTTGAAACCGAGCGGTTCGGTCCTGCTGGATGTGTATTCCCTGTCGGCATTTGAAAAAAGGGAAGAGGCCGCGACATATGCTGTCAACCAGCTCAACGGATTTTGGTCACCCAATACGTACTACGGCTTTCTGAATACCTTTAAATACGATGCAGAAAAGGTCGTGTTGGACAAATATACAATTATTGAGTGTGAGCGTACCAGGCAGGTGTTTAACTGGCTGCAATATTTTGCGCCCGTTGATCTTGAGCGGGAATTCAAGGAGGCAGGTTTTTGCGTTAAAGGGTTTTATTCCGACGTAGCGGGAACCCCGTATGAGAGTAAATCAAACGAATTTGCGGTCATTGCCCAAAAGGTATAGACGGCGGGTGGCTTGAGCATGCGGAAGACAGTAAGCTGCGCGGCACTGGCGAAGCCTTTAGGCTTGCCAGTGCGGATGGCAGCGGTGGGATGGTTGGTTAATGGGTGACCCCCTTCTGCCCATCCGGCTCAACTTTTCGTTGATGACAAGGAGATTAGTATGGCCGGACGTATGCGGATTGTCGTTATCGCGCTTACGCTTCTCTTGTGCGTTGGCTGCGATCAGGCTACAAAAAGCGTGGCAAAAGAATACCTGCCTCGGAACCACGTCTTATCATTCGCTCACGATACATTCAGGCTGCATTACACTGAGAATGCCGGCGCATTCTTAAGTTTCGGTTCCGCGCTGCCCGAAAAGGCGCGCATGGTGCTGTTCACCATTGGGAACGGCGCAATCCTGTTCGGTATACTGGGCTTCCTTCTGTTCGCGCCTGTCTTGCCAAAGGCCACAACGGTTTTTCTTGCCCTCATCGCCGGCGGCGGGCTCAGCAACCTGGTCGACCGCATAGCCTATGGCGGCTCTGTGGTCGATTTCCTCAATATTGGGATTGGCAGCCTTCGAACCGGCATCTTCAATATTGCCGATGTTGCCATAATGGCGGGCGTTGTCGGCTTTATCGCAATAAGCCTGTGGCACGAAAGGATGGCTGGCTCCTGACGACCGGTTCAAACAGACCGAAGGGAACGGCACTACCCCCTTAGACATGTTAACCGGAGGGTGATTACGTTTTACAGGAGTGTGATTGCGGACAGGACCCGAAACTGCTCAAG
>JAKLHG010000592.1 GCA_022710255.1 Candidatus Hydrogenedentota bacterium | reverse complement strand
CATGTCGTCTGTTGTTCGCCCAAACCCGCCGGCACTGCTGTTCTGTTTTGTTGATTCCATATTCCAATAACACGAAGACGTAACGCCCTTGGATTGTTTCTTATAGTCGCCCTCGCCTTCACCTTCTTCCTGGGGCACATACAAAAAATCATATCCAATGAGGCCCCCCGTATTGAAGAATCCCGTAACGGCACCGGTTGCATAGCAGTAGTTGATCGTGCTGTCCCAGTTATCCCGATAGTGGTATCCGATGAAGCCGCCGACATAGTTGTTGCCCGAAACCGTCCCTGTGGCATAGCTGGAGGTAATCCTGCCGTCACCTGCGTAAACAGAGTTATACCCCGCGAAACCACCAACACAATCATTTCCCGAAACCGTCCCTGTAGCATAACAGGATGAAATCATACCGCTGGCATAGTCGGTACCATTATGGCCGACCATTCCGCCAACACGGTCCGTGCCTGTTACCGAACCTGCTGCATGAGACGCCGTAATCTGGCTATTCCTGTTATATCCTACCAGTCCCCCAAGGGTTGTGCTCCCCTCGCCGCCTGTTACGGCTCCCACAGCGTAACAGGCGTCAACTATCCCGTACTCCATGGTTCCCACCAGGCCCCCCACATAATGATTGCCGGATATCGCACCGGACGAATAACAGTCACTGATAGTTCCGTATCCATTCTCTCCCGCCAGACCGCCGGCAGCGCCATAAACGCCCAGTTTTGTTACCGGGCCCGAGGCATAACATGACGAAATGGTGCCGCCCCAATTCGATGATACCAGGCCGCCTGCTTTGCCAAAGATTCCTGTCCCTGTCACCGTAGCGGCCGTATGGCACGCGGTAATAACACTTTCATTAAGTCCCACCAGCCCTCCAGTATCATCATAAGTTCCAGTACCGGTCACAGTGCCGGTCATGTAACACGAGATAACCGAACCCATGTTGTACCCAACCAGTCCTCCAACGAAGCTGCCTCCCGTCACATCTATTTCTTCCAGGCTGAGATGATGAATACTACCGCCTATGCCCAAATAACCGAACATTCCGACATATTCCTTGTCCGGCAAGTTAATCTGGCCATTACGTAATACGTGCCCGTTCCCGTCAAATACCCCTGAGAAGACGGTCCCCTGGAAACCGGCTTCCATTTCCATATCAGGCGCCACTAGCGGTATAAGCGCCCCGGCATAATCAATATCCGTTATCAGTCTAAAATGTTTGTCCCAGTCTTCCGGAGTGGCTGACAACACCGTCCAATCGGTCGCACTGCCGATCTTATACGGATCGATATCCGTTCCGGAACCGCCGCTGTAAGATGCCTTTACACAGCGCTTCATTTCCCGAGGCGGAAGTGTTTTTTCCCCATGTCCGGCCGCGAACGACTCCGTACACCTCCCCATTATGAGAACACACAACAGGGCCGCAGGAAAACAAAAGAGATTTCTCTTCTTAAATTGCATTACTAATCCCTCTTCCCATTTTTGTTGCAGGCGTCGCCCGACACGCCAACCGTGGTTCGTGCATCCTTCCACACTTCATACGCGAGTGTTTTATGTCTCTCGCCCGGAACCGAGTGACGGCGTCTTTCACAGGAACATTGTTACTTGGTTTCCGGTACCCAGCACATGGGCGGGGTTTGCGCGCCGTCATAGACATAGACTTCGCCGTTTTGCCACAAGTAGATAGCGCGAATGGCATAGCCTATGGGGTTGGTTCCCGCCTGCCAACCCGCGCAATAAGCGATTGCTTCCGACATTACCATACGGAAATTGATGTCCAAGTCTCCCGGGTGGGGAAGAGGAGGCTCGCCTTCGCCCTCCTCTTCACACTCGCCTTCCCGGATCTCCGGCAAGGCCCAATCGCGCACCGTATCGGGTTCCTCCGGCCATTGTACGGGCTTGGGTTGAGCATCGAGAGCGTCAAGATTATCATCCTGCTGGTCCGGCTCGCGCGGTTCGCCCGAGCGTGTTTTTTTGTCGGCGTCCAGCAAGCCAAGGTCGCGTGCCGGGATCAGTTCGTCGGCAACGCCATCTTTCGTCGCAAAGAATATCCCGTCCGGCAACAGGATATCGCCCGGATTGGCGTCGGGATAGGTCTTATCGGCCTCCAGCGCATGTTTAATCGAAAAGAAAGGCATGCCCTTCGCATCCATGAACAAGGCATCTAAATCCGCGCCGCGCTGTATGCCCAATTTTTCGCCTGATACATATACCATGAAACGACCGTATCCGTTGGGAGTAAGAATGTCATCTTCCGTCGCGTCTGCTTCTTTCAGGGAAGGAGACCCCTCTGCCAGGGAGAAAAAAAGATCTCCCGGGTGAAGCGGCGTTTCCGGAGAAGGACACAGCCGGTCTATAGGCCGTGCATCCAGGTCCAGAGCGTTAAGATCATCCTCCATATTGGGTGGTTTTAATCCTATGGCCAAGCCCAGCATGCTCTCATCGGCGCCCAGTCCGTTTTCACCCATGGCGTCAAAATAGGTATAGAAAAAGTCACCATGCGCCTCATTGGGATTCGGGGGCACATCACAAAATCCTGAGCCCACGTTAACCTCGAATGCCACGGCCGTTTTCGAACGTCCCAGTGCGGCTGGGTCCACGGAAAAATGCCAGACCACATCATATTCACCATCATCAAATACCCATCCAGCGTCCTGTCCCATTTCAATATCGAAATTTACCCTCCACTTGGAAAATTGATAGCACAGGGCATCGATATCAT
>JAKLHG010000591.1 GCA_022710255.1 Candidatus Hydrogenedentota bacterium | reverse complement strand
CAGGGCCTGGGTACGCTGACCCGCGTATCCTCCTCCGTATGCTTCAACCATCCCCGCTGGGCGCGCGACGTGAGCGACTGCAAGGCGGAAGACGTGGACTGGGACGCCTATTTGTTCAACCGGGAAAAAGTGCCTTTTGATCCCAACCTGATCCGGCGCTGGCACCTGTACCGCCTGTGCACCAACGGCCTGGCAGGACTGTGGATGTGCCACCTGGTGGATGTGGCCCACATCATCACCGGCGCCGCCTATCCGAACAGCGCCGTGGCCCTGGGCGGCATCTATCAGTGGAAAGACGGGCGGGAACACACCGACGTGTTCCACGCGCTGCTGGATTACCCGGAGGGCTTCCTCTTCGACTGGTCCATGAGCATCACCAACGCCGCAGGCAACCGGTATAACGCCCACGGCCGCTACGGTACCCTGGACGTGGAGCGGCTCGCCTATTCCGGCGACGGCGGCGAAACGGGCCATGAAATCGCGGCGGGTGAATTGAAGGCCCAGCCTGACGGCAACCACATGGGCAACTGGTTCGAATGCATCCGCAACCGGCATCGCCCCACTGCCGACATCGAGTTCGGGCACCAACATTCTGTGGCCACCATCATGGCGGCGGAAGCGCTCCACACCGGCAACCGCATGAAATATGACCGCGAGAGCCGCCGCATTTATGCGGGGTGACATGGTTCGCACGTTTTTTTTCGGCATAAAGTGAAACCGCCGGATACAGGTGTATTCCGGCGGTTTCAATACAGTGCTGCCCGGAGACAGCCCTTACTTCTTGTCGGCGGCTTTTAGTTCCTCAACGAAAGCAATGTACTTTTCCTTGGCTTCATCCTGGCTCAGCCCCACCAGTTCTTTCCATGCGTCATACTTCGCGCGCTTGATGAATTCCATCATTCCAGGGCGCGGGCCATTGCAGTCACCCTCCTTCCCCTGTTTGTAGAGTCCATACAATTTTAACATGGCCGTATTATCCGGTGCTTCTGACAACTCCGTCACTTCCTTCTGTGCCAGTTCGAACCTGGCAGTTAGATCGTCTGACATGATACATCCTCCTTCTTTGTCTTTGGTTTACATTACCTTACAATTAGAACAAATCCCACGCATGGTAATTCTTATACGCCAACAAGAAGGTAAAAAGCAAACTGGGCTATAAATCAGGGAGTGTGCGTAGACTGCCGGCACGGGGACTATAGCGGCGAGGAGGAAATAGAATTTCAAGAGAGAGCTGGTTTCCAAATGGAATTTGGGAACCAGCCGTAACCCTCGCAGGCCAGGCGGGACCTTCGCGCATCAGGCGCTACCAGCCCCGCCCGGCCCTGTATGTTTGTCCGGGATAAAACCCGGAACAGGATACCGGCCGGGTCATCACCGGTGCGCGGCGCGGACATCCGTAAACGCCCGCGATCTGGCGGCGCGATGAGCTGGAGAGGCGGAAACCGATATTGTTGTTCGTATTCGTCGGGGTATTGTTATTGCGATTGGCTGAACGACAGTTGTTGAAGTTGTTGTTCCAGCCGCCGCCCCGATTAACGCGGTTCGAGCCTCTTCGGTCGGTATCCTTAATACGCGGCGAACCACTGTCGCCGCAACACCAGTATACATTAAAGACTGAGCAAAAAATGGGACTGCCCCCGGCGCGCGCGAAGACCATGAGCGTTGCCCGTGATCCGGAACCGCGCCGGAGGCTGTCCCAATTTTTTGCGGGCACCGTGCCCAAGACCGAAAAAAGCGGGACAGTTCCCGCCGCGCGGGAGGATTCGTCTTTCCCAGTCCAGATACTGTCTACGGTATTCGCGCTCTATCGGGCCTTTGTGTGTTACGCGGCGGGAACAGTCCCATTTTTTCTTAACCATTGCCGCCGCAAAATAAGAGTGTTCGCATGGGTAATATGGGCGATTAAACTGCCCACGCTCTGTATCAAAGCCGCCTCGGTGATGCATCCCGCCGCGAAGGCGTCTTCCCGGCGCTTGAGTTTGCGGCGGCACCGCACCAGCGACGGACGGGAAAGGCGCATGGTTCCCGGATACAGGCGCATGCCCAGAAAAGGAACGCCCTGCATCATCGGCGCCAGATAGCATTTCTGCTCTTTCAAGCGCAGGCAACGCCGGCCCTCAAGGAAATCCCGGACTTCACCCAAAACACACTGTAATTCCACTTTAGTGTCGGCAAAGCATAAAAAATCGTCCATATACCGGACATACCGGTTCATGTGCAACCGCTCCTTGATAAAATGGTCCAGCCCGTCCAGATACAAGTTCGCGAAATACTGGCTGGTCAGGTTGCCGATGGGCAGTCCCTTTCCCGGCATGTTGTGCGGCGCATTATGGTCAATGATCCGCTCCAGCAAGGCAAGAAAGCGCGCATCCTTGAACAATCCGCGCACCAGCGTTTTCAGTACGTCATGGTCCACCGAATCAAAATACTTCGCCACGTCGCATTTTAGAAACCAACCGCCCTGCCGGGTAAAGGACCATGCCCGCCGCAGCGCCTGGTGACTGCCCTTGTCCTTCCGGCAGGCGTAGGAGTCGTGAATGTATCGCCGCTCAAACACAGGCTCCAGCGCGGCACACACCGCATGATGCACCACCCGGTCCCGGAACGGCGCCGCCGCTATCTGCCGTTCCTTGGGTTCGCGAATGGTGAAGGTATGGTACGGCCCGGGACGATAATCACCGCCCTCAAGTTCATGCTGCAAGCGAAACAACTCCGGCTCCAAGT
>JAKLHG010000590.1 GCA_022710255.1 Candidatus Hydrogenedentota bacterium | reverse complement strand
AGAGACATATATCCGATAGCGCCCGGATCGCCCTTGACCAGTTCCCGCACGGCACCGTTCGATTCCTGGGTCAGCGCCCGGCGCGTAATGTGCGAATCACCCATAACCAAGTGCACAAAACTGTCCCGGGTACCTGAGCCTTCTTCACGGGTAATGGGACGCACCGGACCGGCCACACCGCCCACATCCCGCCAGTTTGCTCTGGCGCCGCTGAACAAATCGCACAATTGCGATAAGGTCAGGTTTCCGACCGGGTTGGAAGGATTCACCACAATGGCGAGGCCGTCACGGGCGATCAAGGTCCCCTTGAATTCGCCGGATTCTTCGGGCGTTAACGTTCGGGAACACATGCCAATGTGGGCCAGCCCGGTCCGCACCGCCTGCAATCCTGCCGTGGACCCCCCGCCCTGTACTTCCACATTCCGTGTGGGATTCTTTACGAGGTACTCTTCCGCCAGAAGTTCGGCAAAAGGCTGTACCGATGTGGACCCCACCACATTCACCGTACTGCTGCGGCCATGGCCCCCGCTACATCCGGCAAAAGAAAAAATGCCGGAAACCAGCAGCAAGAAGACGAAAGATTTCTTTCCCCGAAATATGCAAAATCTTGTCACGCGATTTTCCTCGACTCAGGTAGTGTTGAAGGTCTTTATTTTACTTCATTTTTACGGGGGGATCCAAAAAAATATGGCAGGAAAGCGCCAAGGCCTCACCAAATCCGTCTTCACGACCAGCGCGATTCACCAGACAGAACAAGAACAAAAAACAATGCGGTCTGCAATGATTTCACGGCACTATGACATCCGGTGGACTGAGGCCTTTTTTTATGTCAAAATCCAAATTTCTTTTATATTGTAATATAACTATTTAGAAGTGCGGCGGGAAAACAAAAAACTCAACCCCTTATACTAACCGGAACGTTATCTGCGACTTATGTGTCTGCGACTTATGTTGTCCCCGACCATGTGTATTTCTTATACTAACGGACAGCCAAAAGAAATTCGGCCTTGGTCCGTGCCGGGTTCATCGGTGTAGGGCACCCGGCGGGAATGTACCGTTTCTGTAAACCTTGTAAACGATACCGAACCGAGTTACGTTATTGGACATGAAGATAAATGTAAAATGAGCGAGAATGCATCAGGGTCAAGGCGTATGGTTGTATCCTGTGTTTTTGTTTGGTTATACAGGCCACAGGCCTTCTTGGAAGTGTCTTCTTAATGTAACAAGAACAGTTTTGGACCTAATATCGCACGTAAGGAATGGCGAGGATCGTAGAAGCGGCATCCTGCCGCTTCCATTGTAACTTAGGCCAGCATGGCTTCGAATGTAAAGCGGCAGGATGCCGCTTCTACGGTCCTTATGTTTATTGGCTTCATTCCAGCAATTCGGTTTCTTATGTGCGGATTTAGGTTGGACAGGAGAGGTTTTATGCTGCTAAGCACCTGTTTTATTATCGTCGCCTTTTTGGCCACCGAACCGATAGCTCCGACAGCACGTACCCGTTATCCGTACTGGCAAATGGTGGAAGACGTGGTTAAACAGATTGAATCTCAGCCGGCGCGTCCGCTGAGCATTAACGATGCCCTGCGAACCCCGGGGCAGGAATATCCCTTTGAGTCTTTCCGGCATCTACGCACCATTGACTTGCTGCGCGCGGCCCGAGAGGGAGCGGAAGTAGCGCGGCAACAGGAAGCCTTGGGAATATCGCAAGCGGAAGTGGACCAGATTGTCCTGAAAAATATCGTTACCGCCCTGGAATATATGCCTTTGATAATCAAGGAAAATCCAGATAGTCCTCCCCAAAGCAGCGCGAAAATGCATTTTACTGACTCGCCACCTTCAAAAGGAGATTTGGATGACCTCTTGATTATTATCAAGAACAGGGACGATGACCCTGTACTTCGCCGTTTTTTGCTTGAACGCAGCGTACCGGGTTTGGCGCCGCCCAGTTTGCTGACCATGTCGCTCCCCATGTATTTCCAATCCCGGGACATTGAATTCCGGGACACTTTGTGCGCTATCGCGTCCCATCCGGGAGAAGACCCTGCCCTGCAGGTGGATGCCATAGATGTTTTCATGAAATACATACTGGACCAATATGAGGCAGTCTTCAAGAGTGACCCGAAAATCAAAGCACTGCTGGAGTCAGGCCAGTCCGTCTCCTACACGTCAGCGACGGACCCGGATGCGCTGGGTTTGTCTTCAGAAACCGTCACCGGCCTGCGGCGGTTTGGCTCGCGTATGAACGAGTTCGCCGAATTCATCGCCGGACATATTGGAGAAGGAAGCATACGCGATGAACGGGTAAAAGCCCGCACAAAAGAGGCCCTGGAGTTTATGCGTGACAACATTTTTGGCGTGGATAAAACCGCCCTGGCCGAATACCTCGCCGGCAACGCGCCTGAGCCCAAAAATATATTCCCCATGGCTCCCGTGCCGACGGAACCTACCCTGGAACCGCCGGCGCAGGACAAGTTGATACCGGTGGAACTACCCGCCGATGGCGGACCGCCCAAGTTTTAGGGGACATAGCCTCTCCCCTGGAAAGGCCGGCAGAGACCATTTCCCGGCGATACCGCCACTGGCCATCATGAACCGGCTGCGGCCTGTCCGGACAGTTGACCCACTTCGCCTTGCAACCCAAGATGCCCATCTCCCGGGTCTTCGACGCCGACCCCCGGCTGGAGGGCGCCCACCTGTTCTCCACCCCGGTGTCCGGACTCGCCGCCT
>JAKLHG010000059.1 GCA_022710255.1 Candidatus Hydrogenedentota bacterium | reverse complement strand
CGCCCGGAAGAAGAGGCGCCTTCGGCGCAACTATCTTTGTATTGTGTTACTGGGAGCGCCGGCATCCTTGCCGGCATTTTTTCCGAAAATGATTATCCCTGCCGGCAAGGATGCCGGCGCTCCCAGTATTTTCAAACTCATAACTAATTGTCAGCGAAATGGCCGTAAGCGCCTAAATCAAGGTTAATCCACCGGCTCTGCCGGTGGTTGTTGATTTCCAGGATCACGCGCTTTTAAACTGGTCCACCAGGGTGGTAATGCTTGCCTTGGCATCGCCGAAAAGCATGCGGGTATTTTCCTTGTAAAAGAGGGGATTTTCCACCCCCGCGAAACCGGACCGCATGGACCGTTTGAGCACGAAACAGGATCTGGCCAGATCCACATTAATTATAGGCATGCCGTAAATGGGGCTGGTTTCGTCTTCCCGGGCGGCGGGATTCACCACGTCGTTTGCGCCAATCACGACGCACACGTCCACGCTTTCAATGTTGGGGTTGATATCCTCCATCTCGACCAGTTGCTCATAGGGCACGTTCGCTTCGGCCAGCAGTACATTCATGTGCCCGGGCATGCGTCCCGCCACCGGATGGACGGCATACTTGACCTCGGCCCCGTTTTGTTCGAGCAGGTAGCCCAGTTCGCGCACCACGTGCTGCGCCTGGGCCACCGCCATGCCATAGCCCGGCACGAAGACCACGGAGCCGGCCGCTTCAAGCACGTAGTAGGCATCTTCGGGGGTAATGGCTTTCACTTCGCCGGTCGCCGCTTTGCCTGCGGCGGCGGCATCGCCCGCTGCGCCGAATCCGCTGAACAGCACGTTGGTCAGGGAACGGTTCATGGCCTTGCACATGATGCTGGTCAAAATGATGCCGCTCGCGCCCACGAGCGCACCGGCGACAATGAGCACGGTATTGGAAATCACGAAGCCGGCGGCGCAGGCTGCCAGGCCGGAATAACTGTTCAGCAGGGATATCACCACCGGCATGTCCGCCCCGCCGATGGGGATGGTGACGAGTACGCCCAGCACCAGTGACAACAGGACGGCTAGATAGAACAGGGGCTGCGCCAGAGCGGTGCCCGGACCGGCGATGTAAACGCCGCCGCAAAACAAGAGTAGCGCCAGCAATACTCCATTGACAATCTGCTGTCCCTTGTAAAGGACGGGCCGACCATCGATGCGCTCCGCCAGTTTGGCATAGGCAATCATACTGCCGGTAAAGGTCACGCCGCCGATCAGCACGGCCAGATAGATGGCAATCACGGGCACCAGTTCCAGTGTACCCTCCGGCGTGTTCAGGAAGGTGTTGTATTCCGCCCAGCCGACCAACAGGCTGGCCAGGCCGCCGGTGCCATTGAACAAGGCGACGAATTCAGGCATGGACGTCATGGGCACCCGCAGGGCGGCCACTGTGCCGATAACCCCGCCGATGACCATTCCAAGCAGAATCCACTTGAAATCCATGCCCTCATGCAGCAGGGTTGCCACCACGGCAATAAGCATGCCGACTGCCGATACCTTGTTGCCGCGCACCGCGGTCGCAGGTTTACCCAACATTTTCAGACCGAAAATGAACAGAACAGCGGAGGCAATATAGGAGAGTTCAATGACGGTATACATTTACTTGCCCCCTTCCTTTGTTTTAAACATGCTGAGCATGCGGTCGGTTACCACGTATCCACCGAACACATTGATACTGGCACAGATAACGGCGACCAGGCCCAGTACAATGCCCAAAGTGGAATCCGCATACCGGCCGGCCGCAATCAGGGCGCCCACAATACTGATACCCGAAATGGCATTCGATCCGGACATGAGGGGCGTGTGCAGCTGGGACGGCACCTTGCTGATAAGTTCGAAGCCGAGAAATATCGCCAATACAAAGGTGAAAAGAAGCAGCAACATATTCATATCAGCCTTGCCTCGCTTTCTTGATGACTTCGTTACGCAATTCGCCCGATTGGATAATCAGGCAACCGTTCATAATTTCATCGTCCACATTCAACCGGAGGGTTTTGGTTTCAGCGTCCCAGAAATGGCTGACCAGGTTCACCACGTTGGCGCCGTACATCTGGCTGGCATGGGCCGGCACGCGCCCGGCGAAATTTTCAGCGCCGATGAAACGAACACCGTTCACCTCCCGTTCCACGCCGGCCTCCACCCCTTCCACGTTACCGCCCGTTTCGGCGGCCAGGTCCACCACGACACTGCCGGGCCTCATGGAGGCCACCATGTCGCGAGTAACAATGACCGGCGCCTTCCGGCCGAACACCTGTGCCGTGGTGATGACGACATCCGACTGGGCAATGACCTTGGCCATGGCCGCCTTCTGCCGCTCCTTTTGTTCTTCGGTCAGTTCGGTGGCGTAACCGTCCCGGGTCTGCCCCGTTTCGCCCAGGTCAATCTTAACAAACTTCGCGCCCAGTGAGTGGACCTGTTCCTCGACCACGGGCCGTGTATCAAAAGCCTCCACCCGCGCGCCCAGCCGTTTGGCCGTGGCAATGGCCTGCAACCCGGCAACGCCCACGCCGATAATAAATACCCGGGCCGGCTTCAGGGTGCCCGCCGGGGTCATCATCATGGGCAACACCTGGTTCAGCCGTTCCGCCGCAACCAGCACTGCCACGTAGCCCGCCAGGTTGGCCTGGGAACTGAGCACGTCCATTTTCTGGGCCAGCGTGGTCCGGGGAATCATCTCCATGGCAATGGCATCCACACCGCGCTCCATCAGTGCGTCCAAAACGTCATGGGCCGTAAAGGGTTCCAAGTGGCTGATATGCAGCGCGCCCGCCTTCATACTGCCGATTTCGTTCAGAGGCGGTTTGCGCACCCGAATCACCGCGTCGGCCCCGGCCAGAAGGCCCGCGCGGTCATCGCTCACGGATGCACCCGCTTGCACGTACAGGTCATCCGGAAAACCGCTCGCCGCGCCGAGCCCCGTTTCAACGTAAACATCGGCCCCCAGTTTCACCAGCCGCGCCACGGACTCCGGGGTTGCCGCCGCGCGCGTCTCCCCGAGGGCTGTTTCTTTCGGAACAAAAATATGCATGGCCTATTCCTCGTTGTAAACCGTTCACGAAAAGGCTTGATGCCTGCTTACACCCACGCCCTGAAAACTTTACTGTAAACACGGGAGAGACGGGCGATATTCCGTTGGCGCACCCTTAACCGTATCGGCAAATACAGGAAGCATTCATCGCAAAATGGATCTAGCATCAGACATCGGCTTCTTCCCGAATTCCAGAGGCAGTCCCGATTTTGCTTCTTCTATGCGCTTTTTTTTGGGGGGATGCGGGCATCCCTGCGTGTTGAAAGCGGCTGGAAGCCGCTTCTACACTGACGCGTTACTTGCGCTTCTTGCCGCCCAACTGGTTGATACCGTCGAGGACCGAATCGTCCCGGTATTGCGGCCAAACCGGTTGCAGGGACGCCATTTCCCGGTCCGCCGCATCGTGCATTTTCCTGCACAGGGAAGTTGCCGCGCGAACCACGTTGCTTCCCGCTTTTTCTTCCAGGAAACTGCTGCGCGCCGTCCGGATTTCATAGCCGCCGCCGGCGAAGGCGGCTTCGGCGCAGATATAGCCATTATAGCCATTGGCAAGTTCCGCGCAACAGGTATAGCTGAACTGGGATGTGTCAGCGACGTTCCGCGCGAAGGCCTGGAAGAACTCCGCGGGCACCCCCCAGAACAGGCCGTCGCCGACCCGGACGCCCATAATCTCCAGCCTGCGGCAGGGTTGTTTCTTTGCCAGCGCGTCAACGAGGATGGATTCATTGGCATAGATACTTTCAACGTTCTCCGCATTCGGCGCTTCCTTCCGCAACAGTTCTTTCGCCTTGCGCAACGTGTCCGCAGGAACCGGGCGAATCGCCGCACGCACCTGCACGGATTTACAGTCAAGAGAGACCCCGCGCCTGTACTCCGTTCCCGCGATTGCCTGAATAGCGGCACCACCGACCGCGCGCCCCGTCCGCTCCGCCCACCAGGGCCCCAGTTCCATGGGCCGCGCACTGCGGTTGTCCACCTGGGTCACGTCGCCGCAGGCGCCGTTGAGAAACACGACACCGAAATCGGGGCCATAGACGCCCTTTAACGTGTCCACCGTCCACTTGATGTAATCCGCCGAATAGAGCAACCCGTTCATGTGGGTGGCATGGCATGCGAAATTAACGATACAACCGAGGGGCGCGAAGGTGTCCGGGTCCCCCACTGTAAGCACGGTCACGGCAGGGTCTTCCGGCCCGACCGGCTCGACGATATCAGGATGCAGTTTTCCGGGATGCGTGCGCTGCCGGCCGTCCTTCATGAGGAAACGCCTGTTGAACGCCACACCCGGTGCGATAGCCTTGTTCCACCCGGCCATAGCGGGACGGCTTGTACGAAAGGCTTCGGAAATCGCTGCGGCAATCTGTCCGGCAACGAATGCCATGTATGCCTCATCCGGTTCCGAGAGGAACCCGCCGAAAAGGGGGCCGCCGGAATGGGTGTGTGTGGCGGCGATGAAACACTGGGCGGCCGGAATGCCGCAGAGACGCTGCGCTTCCTTACGCGCCTGCTTCACAACCTGTTCGGGCACGACGATAGCATCCACCTGCACCAGGGCGATTTTGGTCCCATCGTCCAGTGCGGCGGCGCGTACATAGAGGTCGTCATGGACGCCCAGGGCCAGGCGCCGTTCAAACAGGCCCGGGATGTCCTTACCGGGTAGCGGTGTAATACAGGCGGTGGCAAAACCGGCTTTGATTGCATTCATGGGGAATTCCTTGTAACAATGGTGGTTGCCCCTATTGAACCATACGGAGCGACCATTCACAAAACGAAAGATGACCCTGTGCCAAACGTTCATAAAGATTTCCATGGCGCCTTGAGTTACGGACTGCAGTTTGTCCAAGACGCTTACGGGCAGGAGAGCGCCCGGGAATTCCTGTCAGGCCTGGCGGCAACGGTCTATAAACCGCTATGCGACGACCTGCGCGACCGCGGCCTGAACGCCCTGCGGGACCACTGGAAAACTATTTTTGATCTCGAAGGAGGGGAGTATGAAATGCACTTCGAAGACGACATGCTGGTCCTGACCGTAACACGCTGTCCCGCGATCACCCACATGCAAGAACACGGCTACGCCATTGCGGAACATTTTTGCGCGCACACGCGGATTGTAAACGAAGCCGTTTGCGCAATTGCGGGATACGCGTCCAGCGTTGACTATGATCAGAAGGCGGGCACCTGTGTACAGCGATTCTGGAAGGAGTAACGCAATGATATCGCGTACGGAATTCATCTGGGTCTGTGCCGCGCTATTCCGCTTTGGCAATTGGTTCCCAAATTCCATTTGGAAACAAGAGAACACACACCAATTATTGTTCTAAGCAGCCT
Organism: Candidatus Hydrogenedentota bacterium; assembly: GCA_022710255.1. Classification (GTDB taxonomy): domain Bacteria; phylum Hydrogenedentota; class Hydrogenedentia; order Hydrogenedentales; family CAITNO01; genus JAAYBJ01. The sequence goes on along the minus strand of JAKLHG010000059.1, from coordinate 6,922 downwards.
ATTTTATGAATACGTATTAGGCGTATGCTTTTTATCGTCATTGCGAGGCACGAAGCAATCTGGTTTACACCAAGTCCGTTTAGCGATGAGATTGCTTCGTTCCTCGCAATGACGCGGTAAAAATTTTTTCTCTCGCGCCCAAATGGAATTTGGGAACGAGTTGCCATGAGCCTATGGCTCACCCGGAAACCACGAAAATGGGGACCAATTTTCGAAGCAGATAATATCGGCGACGTCCCCAACGCTTTCAACGCGACAAGGATGGCGCGTCTGCATTTTCATTGTTTATGGAAGGCAGGTCGCATAAACACCATTCCCTACTTTATGAAAGGATTCATATAATGATATCCTGCACGGAATTCATCTGGGTCTATGCCGCGCTGTTCCGCTTTCTTGAAGAAAAGGGCGGCAAGGACAAAGTAATTGAATTTTGGAAGGGCATCGCCGACAACTTCCTGGGCAACCTGCGTGAACTCGTGGAAAAGGAAGGGCTGCAGGGTATGCACCGCTACTGGTCGCACACGCTGGGCGAAGAGGGAGGCCGCCACACCATGACCTTGTACAAGGACATGTTCGTCATTGACATGCACGAATGTCCTTCGGCAAAACTTATCTTTCAAGAAGGACGGGATGCCCCCTATGCGGACTATTGCGAACATTGCCGCTGGCTCTATCCACCCCTCCTTGCCGAATACGGATATGAAGCCGATATGGACGTTATTGACTGTAAGAAAGGCCGGTGCCGGCTTACGGTACGGAAACGCGAAGAGACTTTTTGAGTCTTGCCTTGACTCGCCTCATCCTACCCACTGTATTCCTTGTTGCCTCTTGATCAACCATCGTAAATATCGCGCCGATGACCCACCCGTATAACCTCTATCACTAATTCCTTGTCATAAACCCGATAAATAATTCGATAATCACCCACACGCAAGCGGAATGCGCCCGGAACTGTTGCCATCTTTCGTGCTCCCGATGGAAACGGGTTTTGGACCAATGCCTCAATACGTTGTATTACGCGCTGTATGACATCCTTCGGGAGTTTGCGCACCTCGCGCGCCGCAGAGGACTTCCACTGGATTTTATAGCAAGCCATCACGTTTTAACTCGTTGACTACCTGCTCATGAGATACGGTTTCTTCTTCCCGGCGTTCGGCCAGCACAACGAGATCTTCCAGTTCTTCCATCAACGCTTCAAAGGCTTCCAGGGACAGTAGTACGCCGGACTTCTTTCCTTGGTCGTCAGTAACGTACTTAACATGCAATTCGCGTATATCCAACATAACCAAGGCTCCCAAACAGATGTTATCAGCGCACCGGGCCACAGTGCTCTTTGCTTACGTATCGCCCAGTGCAATGAACTTGAAAATTGATTTTGTCTTTCAAGTATCTCACAATGCAATTTAAAGGTGCAAGATTGATTTTTATGGTTTCACTGTCATCATGCGGTCTTCAGCATCTGGACTGAAGTTTGACCAGCAAAATTCAAAATGAAAAGGCGGGTTCCGCTCAGATAGTAGGGTGTATCCAATATTTACTTGCAGTCAAAGTGCCCACATCATTTTCGGTATTACCCCATGGTTACGCTCCACCCGCCCTACTGCTCCTGAACCTGTTTATTGCTTGCACCCACCAGGCTCCAGACAATGCTCAGAACATAGCCGAGCAGTGCACTAACCGTGAGTCCGAACATTCCCCAAAACAACCAGAACACGCTGGTACTCATCGCGGCCACCACACCCAGGCCGCACAGGGCTCCGACAAACACGCCCGGCGTGTTGGCACGCTTGGTGAGTATGCCGAGCAGAAACATGGCAACCACCGGCCCCACCAGGAAACTCGATATTTTGCCTGTAATTTCCAGAATCGTGCCAAGCCTGCCCACGTAAAACGCGCCGCCCGTGGCCGCAAGCCCCAGAAGAATGGTGCAGATGCGTCCCGCGCGCAGGTAATGGCCGTCCTCCTTATCCACATGATGGAAAAAGCGCTTGTAGAAGTCCATGACCACCACGGTGCTCATGGAATTGAGCCCGGCGCTCAAGCTGCTCATGGTGGCGGCGATGATCCCGGCAATCACCAGGCCGGAAATACCCACAGGCAGCCCGTGGGTAATGAAATGGGGAAACACCCGATTGATCGCCTGAACCTGATTATCCGGGTCCAGACCGATGAGCGACTGCATCATCTCCGGATGTTGCTGGTAATAGGCAAACAGACCCGTGCCCACGAGGTACAGGGAAAGGATGACCGGCACCACCAGAAAAGACTGCGTAACGGCACCTTTCAACAGATCTTTCATGGACTTGGCCGTAAAATAGCGCTGCACCACCAGTTGGTCCGTGCCGTACGAGGAGAGATTGTTGACCAGGCTCATGGCAATGATGCCCCAGACCGTGAACTCGGCGCTCAACCGCCAGTCGAAATTCGCCATACGGGTCCGGCCATGTTCCGATGCAATCGCCCAGATGGTGGGCACGCTGCCCCCAAAATCTGCGAGGATAAAGATCAGCGTGATGACAATGCCGAAGGTCAGCACGCAGAAATGGATCACATCGCACCAGATCACGCCTTCAATACCGCCCAAGGCAGTGTAAAACGCGGTCAGCAGACCGATGGCAAGAATGCAGACGGCAAGAGGCGCCCCGGTAACGACCGATAGCGCCAGGGCGGGCACATAAATGACAGATGCCAGCCAGCCGCCGCGCGTGAGCAGGAAGAGGAACGCGGCCAGCAGGCGGATGGACACGTGAAACCGTTGTTCCAGATACTCATAAACGGTAAACACCTGCAGGCGGTAAAAGACCCGCACGACCACAAATACCGCAGTCAACACGGCGAACGGGAAAACGAGAATGGTCAAGGCGTAGCGCAAATCATGCTGAAACGCCATGGCCGGCGCCCCCATATAGCTGACGGCGCTCAAGTCCGCGGCGATGACGGACAGGGCGATGGGCAGCCACCGTATGCGTCGGTTCGCGAGGAAGAAGTCGGAAGCGGTTTTCTGGCGGCGCATAAACAGGCTGCCGAAAATGACAATGCCCACAATATAAACAACCATAACCCCGAAATCTATAAAAGACCAACTGCTCATAGGGTAGTACCTTTCAGTATCGGCCGCCTATTTGGCCGTGTAGCCCCCGTCCACGGGAAGATTGACGCCCGTGATATACGCCGACGCCTCGCTTGCGAGGAACACCGCAGCGCCCATAAGGTCTGTTTCATTGGCCAACCGCCCCAGGAAAGTCCGCTCGCCGTATTGGCGCACAAAGGCCTCCGGCATGGAAGCGGTCCAGAAACCGCCCGGCGACAGGCAATTACAGCGCACTCCGTTGGCGCCATAATAGCTGGCCACAAATCGCGTGAAGTTAATCATACCCCCCTTGTGAAAAAAGTAGTCAGGGTACCAGCCGTTCATCTCCGTGCCCCGGTAGATAAAAGGATCGGGTCCAATCATACCCTGGATGGAACCGATATTGACAATCGAGCCGCCGCCCTGTGCCGCCATGACATCGCCCAGGGCACGGGTGACGGCAAACAGACCGGTCGCGTTGATGTGCATGCTTTCGGCGAAGGCATCGAGGTCATCCTGATAGCCCTTTCTCATAGGACGGGCCACCGCGTTGTTCACCAGCACGTCGATATGCCCGGCCTGTTCCAGGATGTGGTCGCGCAAGGCGATCGCCGAGGCTTCCTCACCCTGGTCGAACCGCACGGGATGAATGTTCAGTCCCTCCCCGGCCAGCGCGTCAGCCAGGCTCTTAAGCGCATCCAGGTTGCGCGACGCCGTATAGGTCTCCGCGCCCGCTTCCGCAAGAGCGCGTACCAACTGGCGGCCATACAGGCCCGCGCCGCCAGTGATTAGCGCCACCTTCCCCGTAAGGGAAAATGTTTCCAAGAACGACATCTTTTACTCCTTTTCGGAATTCATAGGCAGTAGGTTTAAGACCCTACGCTTCATCCGGGACTTCGCCCGGAAGAAGTGGCGCCTGCGACGCAGCTATTTTATATTGCATTACTGGGAGCGCCAGCATCCTTGCCGGCATTTTTGGCGAAAATGATTATCACTGCCGGCAAGGATGCCGGCGCTCCCAGTATTTTATATGCCCGACTTATAATCCTTTACGGGGACAGCATAAGGCGCGCGAATGGCTGTCCCCGGAATTACAGGTTAATCTCAATACCACCCTGTTCACGGCTCTGAATGCCGACAATAACCATGCGCATGAGTTCTTCGGTTTCGGAAAATGGATAGGGCCGCACACCGGTTTCCAGAAAGCGCACAAAATCAGTCAATTGTTCCTTGAACGCGTAAAAAGTGTCTTTAAACTGGACCTGGACCGACGCCGCGGTCCCGCAGAGTTGGAGGCACCCGAATCCGCCGTACATGTCATCGATGGCAACCACCGTCACGTCCACGCCGGAAGCGTGCTTGAAATGCACAACATTACGTTCGGCGGTTCCCGTGTTCCGCCCCGAAAGAAACCCCGGTCCCAATATCGGGTAGACCGCTGACAGGGCATGGATGCCGTACCGTTCCCAGGATTTCGGCGTGGTGATGGAGGCATACCGCAGTTGCCCCAGTTCATGGGTCTGCAGGCGATAAGGCAGGAATTCCTTGGCATAGGCCATGCAGCTGCTGCTCATGATCAGCGCGCCTCCCGCTATCCATTGACGAAAAACATCCAGGTCTCTCGCATTATCCACCAGAGGCTTGTCCACGAAGATCGGCAGTCCGGCTTCCACAAAGGGGCGGCAGCGTTCCACATGCTCCCAGCCTTTGTCCGTCGCGATGATTACCGCGTCCACCGCCCCGATAACGTCCTCTGGCCGCTCAACGATATTGGGGATGCGCGCCGCCCGCGCCACTTTTACCGCATCCTCGGGATCATCCGTCCAGATATGGGTGACCCGCGCGCTACCGATGCCAAAAGAGGACTCCGGCTGACGGCCCAGATATTGCGGAATCACCGGGAAAGGACACTGTGCCATTTCTTCGGGATCGTAACCGTTAAAAATAGCGCTCCAGGAATACGGGTGGCCGTTGCCATCCACCATGCCCAGCATAGCCAGGCGTATGGGGTTCTCCATGGTCGAAGCCTTTCCATTTCATTGCGGAAAATAAACAGCCCTTAGAATAACAGAAACAGCCCGGTCACAGGTTACAACAGCCGCTTGAAGCCCTGGTGCGCCGGAGGCCCTTCCAGTAAGTCGGCGACCCGGCCTTGGTCCAGCGCGGAAGCCAGTTCCGCGAACACCGTGTCCAGAGCCTCCGCATATTGCGCGACAATGCTTTCCGTGTGGGCGAGGGTCGGATATATAGCCGTGCCGGCCAGGAACCCGTGCCGCAGCATCCGGGTGGTAAAAGCGGTCTTCAATGCGTTTGCCTGTTCATGATCGAAGGCAAAATGGGCCAGACAGGGATACCCCTCTCCCACCTTTACGGGCAGGCGGTGCTTCTTCCCCACCGCCCGCCAGGCTTCCTGCATTAACGTTCCGATACGCGCGACATGAGCGGTGACATTTTCTTTCTTCAACTTCTGAATCGTCGCAAGCGCGGCGGTCGGCCCGACGCCTTCGGTCCAATAGGTGCTGCTGATGAAAGAGTTTTGCGCCCCGTCCATCGCCTGTTTCGTGCCGATGACGGCGCCGATGGGATGACCGTTGCCGAGGGCTTTGGCAAACACGGCCATATCAGGCGCAACGCCCAGCCGGAGGTGTGAACCCCCATGGCAGAGGCGCCACCCGATGGTAATCTCGTCGAAAATGAGTAACGCCCCATGCTGATGGGCCCGGTCCCGGATATAATCAAGATAGCCCGGCTCGGGGTCGCGGTAACGGCAGGGTTCCATGATCACCGCAGCCAGCCGGTCGCCCTGTTCGGCCAGGATAGCCTCAAACCCGGCCCGGTCGCCATAGGTGAAGGTCAGGGCCGTACCCCGCAATTCACGCGGCACACCCAGCGGGGCCAGCCCGGGAAGAAGATGTCCGCGCAGGGCATCCTCCGCGCCGAGGTTGGCCGCGAGATACCAGTCCTGCCAGCCGTGATACCCGCAAATGGCGACCACGGACCGGTCGGTGGTGGCACGGGCGATGCGCACCGCGACCGCGCAGGCCTCGCCCCCGCACCGCGCGAAACGGACCTGCTCCGCCCAGGGATGAATCTCGCATAGCGCGTCGGCCAGTTTGACTTCCTCCGGGGAATTCAGGGTACACATGCTGCCGCGCTGAATACGGTCCGTCACCGCCCGGGTCACGTCGGGATCGGCGTATCCCAGCAGGCACGACCCGACGCCGTTATGGGTCATATCAAAATAATGGCGCCCGTCGAGGTCCCACACCTCGCAGCCGCGGGCCTCACGGTAATAGGCGGGCCACACGTCCGGCGCGAACATTTCGGGCCGTTTGCTGAGCAGCTGGGTGCCGCCGGGTATGCGCCGCTTGGCGTGCTGATAAAGCGCTTCCGTTTGTGATATATGGTCCATGGCAATTTCCAAGTTCAACGCGGGCGTTGCCCGCAACCCAAGAGAAACAACAGCACCTGAGCAAAAAATGGGACTGCCTCCGGCGCACACAGAAACCATGAGTATTGTATCTCATCCAGAACTACGCCGGTGGCTGTCCCGCTTTTTTGCGGCTTTGGCGTGCAAGACCGAAAAAATTTGGTACAGTTCCCGCCGCTTGGCTATGGGTAAGCCTTGAAGCCTAAACCGTACCACAATGCATTTATGCCAACACAAGATTATGCCCGAGTTGCGGCGGGAACAGTCCCATTTTTTCTACGCACATCTATTCAACTTCTTGTTATTTATAGCGGCTACAAGTCGATCATCTACTAAAATACGAGGAGATAATATTCTTTTGGGGCAGGCAAAATAAACGTCATTTAGTTGGGATGAAAGGATTCCCGAGCATATATTCCAAA
>JAKLHG010000589.1 GCA_022710255.1 Candidatus Hydrogenedentota bacterium | reverse complement strand
CGGCGTAATGCGGGAGCGAAGCCTCTCCTCCGCAGGATGTGCGGGAAGTGCCGTACGGTCAACCCTGTCCCGGCAGTGATCTATCCCGATAAGATATATGGGATTGCATCCCATGACGACGGCCAGTTGCAGCAAGGCATACGTTGCGCCGAAGCCTGTATGTAACGTATCGGGCGTGGGTGAAAAGGGGAGGTCCGGGCATGATTCATACAGAGAGTGGACGGGGCAGCAATTAGGCAATTGCAGCAGGGGTAAATATTCAAAGGGGATAAACTTAAGGGTGTCCTCCGGCAAATTGTCCTGGTATTCCAGGGCCTGTTCTTCCATTTCAATCGGTTCCACGCAGGCCCAGTAATTAAAGTGAAAGCCCCAATTACGGAATCCCCGATAACCCTGGTCGGCACCGAAAGTGAGTTCGCCCTTCAAACGGCCCATATCCACATGTTCCAAACCGGGGCTGTTGCCGATGATAAAACATCGTCTTCCCATGTGCCGGTCCACCAGGATGTCCGGGAAAAAGGGGATTTCCATCTGGCGAAGGCCGTGAAAACTGAAGAGTGCAAACTGTCTGAACCCCAAATGCCACAAATATCGAAACCGGTTATACTCCGGCGCCAGGTCCGGCAGGAAGTTTCCCGGGATGCCTGCCATTTTCCGGCTTTCTCCGGGCAGTGACACGACAATCGCGTCAAGCGCCCTGAAACTTGCCAGTCTTTGGCGGATCTCGGCAGTCGCTCCCGTATCGAAGATATCCGGGGAAACCTCGATCAGCGATTTCACCTGCCGATAGTTCATGGAAAAGTTCTGTGCCGTTTTTAATTCACGGGAATCCGCCATTAAAACGACATAAGCGTCGGAGGGCAGCCGACGCAGCCAGCGTTCTGTCAGGTGACGCATTCCTTCCCCGTAAAACAACGCGTGACGTGTTATTGGAAACGCTTTGGGTCCCCAGTCAATGCCCACGGAAACATCCGTGATGGCTTCAATGCATTTCCGGGTCTGATTCGGCGTAGCGGTATTCGCTGGAGGCTTTGGTATGTCTTTCAAAGAAGCCAACCGGGCAATTCTGTTTTCCAGGGCCGGGGTCCGATATATCCGTTCCGCGCATAGAGGGTCATTGAGAATGGACAGGAATAGTGTTTCATCCAACGCGATACGCTTAAACAAAGACCGGCTGTAACGGTTGGCCGCTATCAGCCTGGCGATGAGATGCCTTAAATCACGGGCAATATTCATCAGTTTAATAATCCTCGCCATACGCAGGCAAATACAGCTGCTATTTGTACCTTTTTCATTTAAACATGGTGACGAAAGGCTCTTTTGCCTTCTAGGCCGGAATCGAGGACAACCCCGGGAATAAGGCGCCTATTTAATTTTACCACTACTTTTTTCACCTGTTCAGAAAAACCGCCGGTAATTTGCTTTGGCATGTGGGCATCCTCGGGAAACAGTACAGTAAATTGGCCCGGGTAATTGTTGATGCGTGTTGGATTTTCTTCCGGTCGCACATAAAGCGTACGGTCGCGTTCGCTGTCGTATGGGATCTTTACGGTGAGGATACTTCGCGGATACCAGTCAATGCCTTCACTGTTGACCAGCGACATTTGGATGTCAATATAATGGTCATGCGCCTCTAGTTTGGCTTCATCCGGCCCGCAAGTTTCATAACTCATGATGGAGGCATAAATGTCCTCTCCCTGGAGGGGTATCTTCTTGCAATCTTCCGCTTCGGTGTTCAGGCTGAAGAGGAATTCGAAAACGCACTGCCAAGACGGAGTCTTGAAGTAACGGGGCCAATTGGACAGGGTATCATGAATCATAGTAACTTCTCCTTGGGCCGCAGTGTTGATTATTCCAGGGTGATGTTACGTCCGTCGAGGTAGTGCCAAGTACGGGCCATCTTGGTGCGCCGGGCGATGAGAAATTGTTCTACTACGTCAAGCGTGCTCCATTGGTCAATGTCCAGCGCTTCCCGTTCGTCAATCGGGAACAGGCCCAGATTTCCTACGAAGGCGGGCCCGTCCTCGGCAGGGTCGTCATGGTCATAAGCGTCAATATAGGCCTGCCGATTCCATCCGGCAATGGCCCAGCAGATGGACTGTATGGGTTCTATCTCGTTGGAAGGACATTTGTACTTGCGCGAGAACGTGACCGGCTCGCCCTTGAAGAAACTCTCCGCGCGTATGGCCAGCGTGGCGAAACAGCTGTCATAGCCTTCCCTGATCATAGTATCCACAAAAGCGCTGATAGTCTCCGGTTTCAGCAAGGGCGATGTGGCGTTTACCTGGCAGACATACTCGGCGTCGGTTGCCGTCGTCATGAAATGATACAGGTAGTGTTCGTTCAGGACACACCGTTTCCCGGCACAATCGCGGGACTTTGTTTTCTGGCGGCAGGCGCGGCCGCCCCATTCCGGCGGCCGACGATGAAACCGGGCGCCTTCCTGTCGCGCAATGGACTCAAAAATACCATCTTCAGAATAGAGATACACGTCGTCAAAGACGCCTGACTTATTGCAGGATTCAATGGTATAAGAGCACAGCACCCGGCCGTCTACGAGGATAATGTTTTTATCGGGTACGCGCGTACTGCCAAGCAGTACCGGGATCATGGCGGTTGTGGATAACATAAATCTACTTTCTCTTTGTTTGTCCGAGTTCCGGAGTTCCGGGGACATGATACGTACTTATCTTTGTAGACTTGGTATTCATAAAAAGCATGACAGTGGGTAATCAGGTAATCAT
>JAKLHG010000588.1 GCA_022710255.1 Candidatus Hydrogenedentota bacterium | reverse complement strand
TGCGTGACGATTCAGAGGTCTACCAAAAAATCCCCGGTTTTGAGCCTATCCCTTTCGATGAAATTGGAATGAAGAGGGAATCCAATCCTAAAGAATGACGTAACTGTCTACCATGTCACGAAATGTATGGGCAAAATGCCCGTAAAAAAGGGACAGACAACCCAAAAGCAGTCGGAGTCTGCATTACCACTTTTAGTCCGGAGTTCCAGCGTCAAATCTCCATTTCACCCGCTGCTGCATTGAAGAATATTCATTTTCAAATGCAGGTTTACTGGGCACACTCGGTTACGGACGCGTCCGAGTCTTTCCACTGTTCGATCAACTCGAAGACATGTTTTTGGAATGCCGTGGGTTCTGTGAACGTGGTGAAACTTGCGGCATTCTTGCCTTCCCCAACGCGGCAGAGGTTTTTACAGCGCGTGGCCATTTCTTTCATCAAACTCTGCAAACTATGCACAGGCCAACCTTGCGCAGTCTGTCGGGTTTGTTTTTTCTTTTGGACGGTCTCGCCGGGCTGCGCCTTGGCGACAGGATCGCGACTCCAGCGGGCCTGGTCAAGTTCCTCATCCTCAAACAACACGCTGCGTAGCGCCTTGCGTAGATGCCACTCCACATAATATGCCAGCATGCACAGCAGGACATGCGCCTTGACATGGTCTTCGGTGCGGTGATGAATCGGACGAATGCGAATATCCAGGCTTTTAATGCAGCGAAACGCCAATTCAACCTGCGCAAGATTCTTGTAGACGCGAACAGCGTCCGGCGCGCTAAGGGACTGTTCAGACTCGCTAGTGCGGATAACGTAGATACCGTCCAATTGCGCTTCTTCTTCGATGCGCCGTGTATTGCGCTCATAGGCAAAATGGTCGTCTCCAATATCAAGCACAAAATGTTTGGCAACCTTGAAGCGGTTAATTTTCTTGCCCACTTTCACGCCTATCTCGGCCGCCTTGAGCGGCTTGGTCGTGCGGTGGTTGACCTCGGCGACAATCTTGTCAAGTTCCTTTTCCGTAGCCTCAAGCAACTCCTTGCGTGTGCGCTTGCGGTCTTCGGCCAATAACGGGTTGAAGCACACCATCAACCGTTCGCCAGGATACAGATCGCTGGTAATGGCCGCCAGATTCTGCTCGTCAAACAACGATAGTTGTATCGCATCCTGGTTCACCAGCGCACGAATAGATTCCGAGCGCAACGCGGAAATCCAGCCCAGTTGCGGATGTTCCCTGAGTTCCTCTATGCGCGCCTGCGTCAACATGCCCCGGTCGCCCACCAACACCACCCGCTCCAAACCAAACTGCTCACGCAATTTTTCCACCTGATCCGGAACAGTGGCCGGGTCGCCCGTATTGCCCGGATACACCTGCACCGCTATCGGACGCCCCTGCACATCGGCCAGCATGCCCCAGACAATGCACGTCAGGCTTTCCTTGTCGCGGTTATGCCCCCGCGCCGCCAGCGGACAGCACCGACCGTGATAGGAACTCGAACTCACGTCATACCATACCCGTGCGCCTTCTCCAAGATGCCGTTTGGCCAGTTTCCCTTCGATGCGCGACTGCCGCTCGAGCAGCCAATCCAGCGACCCATACAAGTCATTCTCATCAGCGCTCTGCACCTGCAACTGTTCGGACAAGGTGGTCGCGCCCCACTGCCGCACCGTGGCCAGTTTGGAACAAGGCGACGTCAACCGCTGCGCGATCATGGCCATCACCAAATCCCGCTGCTGGCAGGGGCGTGAAGCCAGCAGCGTATCCACGCCCAATTGCCTCATCATCTTCAACACCAGTTCAACATGACCGTGGGGCAGCGAACGTTCAACGGCATAGGTGTTTTCAGCCGGAACCAGCGCGACACCTCTCAAAGCAAGACGCAACGCTTCAACGGCTTCGGGCGGACAGTCGGAGAGATTGGCCACCGTTTTCTTGACGGTGCGGTTGCCGACCCGGCGCGTTTCACGCAGCAGCACGGCGGGCGGCGAGTTTCTATTGGGTACGACATCAATATACATGGCTATATTATACACGATACGACACGTCATGTCAAGTATGATAATGCGATTTACATGGGCGCATTTCGCAGTTTAGGAGTATCCAATTCGCGCTGCATGTTGATTAATTCCTAACACTTACACCTCACAACACCATAAACAAGCGCTGGAACTCCGGATTAATTCTTCAAGAGTTTTTCTTTCCGTCATAAAACTCCCTTTTATTGTTCTTTTCTGATTATAACATGAACTAGAAGCAATGTTGGATATCCGAATAATAATGTACCAGTTCAAAGAGTGATATTGTTTGCTACACCCCCGCGCTGGCAATGCAGGTCAGCATTTTCTCAAGTCCGTCCTTGGCGGTTTTCTCTGCGGGCTGCTCCCAATAGGTGCGGTTGAAAATCTCCAATGACAGGGTGCGTTCATAGCCGATGGCTTTCAGGTCTTTCAGCACTTGTGCCAACGGCAGGATGCCGTCGCCCGGATAAAGGCGGTGTTCATCTCCCTGTTCCTCCCGCGGCACATCGCCGGGAACGTCATTCCAATGGAAGTTGGCGAAGAGATTGCCCTGCACATGTTTGATGGCATCATATCCGGAACCGCCGCGGAACAGGTGGAATGTATCCATGATGATGGTGGCGCCGGAGTCGTTCGCGTCAAACGCTATGGCACAGGCCTGGCCGAAGCGGTACACCCCTTTCAGGAATCCGACAAACTCAACAGCGACATTGAGATTGTAATCTTCCCGTCCGATC
>JAKLHG010000587.1 GCA_022710255.1 Candidatus Hydrogenedentota bacterium | reverse complement strand
ATCAAGACCAACCTGAACGTGTGCGTGGACGCGGTCAACGCCTTGGTGGAGGACGCGCTCATGCTGGCCCAGGCGGCCGTGGACGGCAGGCTCCATGTTTTCAACATCACCGAGATGAAAATGCAACCGCCTTTTGAACCGGCTCCCCCGGAAATTACCAGTACCGCCATGGCAACCCGTAATGATGCTTGCGCCTATTACGGACACAGCGACAAGATTGTTCGCGTGCATCTCGAAACGGGCGCCCGGGAAGAAGTACTTCAAATGCCCGGCACGGTGGGCGCACTCACCGCCAATGCCGAAGGTGACCTCTACGCCGCGTGCGGCATCGATATCTATCGGGTTCGTTTCCCGGAAAACTACGCGGACAACTTCATTTCCCAGTCGGATGCGGAAAACTGAAGGAAGAAGGAAATTAAACCAATGAAAGAACCCTGCCCCCATACCTCCATGAACATGGAACGTTGCACCTGCACGTATCCCGGGTGTTCCAATCACGCCGTGTGTTGTGAGTGCCTGCATATGCACCTGTCCCGGAAGGAACTCCCCGGCTGCTGTTTTCCCCCGGAAGCGGAAAAGACCTATGACCGTTCGTTCCGCGCTTTCGCAAAGGCATGGAAGCTGGCTTGAAAGCGCTTTGCCGGTGTTCACAGGCAACTCATGGTATAATGCGCCTGATGGGGTGTAAGAAAGAACCGTTGTTGCCTCTTTCGCAGCGTTTCGGCAAAGATGATTGCACTGCTGCCACGATCAGGGACCACGCATGGCCAAAGTGAAATGTTCCAGGTGCGCTTATCTCAACGAATCCGGCGCGGCAAGGTGCCGCAGGTGCGGCACGGCACTGCCGAGCATATCGTTTGAGGAGGGGGTTGTCGCGCCGCCGGACCGCCCGGCGCCGGCGCGTGAGGAATCGTTTCAATTCAAACGCGGCCAGGTAATCAACACCCGGTATACGGTCCTGGACATGATTGGGCGTGGAGGCATGGGCTGCATCTACAAGGTCCATGACAACGTTCTCGGCGAAGATCTGGCGTTGAAGACCCTGCTGCCCCAGTATGTTGCAGACAAAACGGTAATCGACCGTTTTTTGAACGAGGCGCGCATTACGCGCCGCCTCACACACCCCAACATCGTGCGTGTCCACGACATCGGAACGACAGGGAAAGGCATCTTTATCTCCATGGAATATGTGGAGGGGGAATCGTTGCGGGTATTATTGGGGAAATACGGGCCCGGCGAACGCGTACCTGTGCGCCAGGTGCTCCATATCATCGACCAGCTGTGCCTTGCCCTCGACTATGCCCACCAGTACACGGTACATCGTGATATCAAGCCTGAAAACATCATGATAACCGAAAACAACCAAATAAAATTAATGGACTTTGGAATATCCAAGTTGATGAACAACCGGCTGGTAACCTCCGCCTCGGTAGTCATGGGCACACCCTATTACATGTCGCCGGAGCAGCACCGCGACACCCACAATGTGGACGCCCGGGCCGACATCTACAGCATGGGCGTGGTCATGTATGAGATGCTGACCGGAAACATTCCGACAGGCATACCTAAACCCGCTTCACAGGTGCTCAGGGAAATTCCCCCCGCTCTGGATGAAATTGTGGCCAAATGCATCGACCCCAACCGTGACAAACGGTTTAAAACCGCAGGGGACCTTCGCCGGGCGATTCTGCCTATCATCGAGATGCTGGACGAAGGAAAGAGCGTTCAAAAGACATTGGCCCGCCGGCGGCTGTCACATCCGGCCGGGGCTCTTTCCCCTGTGCGCGCTTTAGCCATCGGCGCCGCGGCCATGGTCGTCCTCGCCGCCGCCGGGTTCAGTCTTTATTTCTTTGAAAAGAAAAACACAGGCAACGCCACGACTGAAAGGGCCGCAGTTGTCAATTTGCATTCCGGGCAGCAGGAACGCTTTGCCTTGCTGCAATCCCTGGCGGCCTCCCTGGAACCCGCCGTGGCCGGCGCAGCCGGCGCGGCTGGCGCGGGACTTCGCCAGACGCAGTGGTCCGCACGGGGTAAAGAACTTTGGGACCAGGCACTGGCCGCAGCCCGGGATGGGAACGAAACCGCCACCGCCCTTGCGGAAAACGCGTTGCAGCATTATATGGCCGTGCTTATGAATCCACCGGGAATGGCCTTCGTGCCCGCGGGCCCGGTCACCGTGGATGGCATTACTGCCTATGAACCGGGTTTTTTCATCGACATGACGGAAGTTACCCTCGGCCAGTTCGCAGCCTTTACCGAGCAGGTGAAGGGCGGCTGGCAGGTGATTCATGAATTGGGCGATGCCATGACCACGCATCCGGAACATCCCGCCTGTTATGTCTCCTGGTTTGACGCGCAGGCCTATGCCGCATGGAAGGGATGTCAATTGCCTTCCAGGCGGCAATGGGAACGGGCGGCCCATGGAGAGGCCGTGGTTTCCCCTGAATACCCCTGGGGCGCGGAGTGGAAAGCGGGGGCGGCCAATGTCGAGAGCGGCTACAGCCATCCGCCGAAGTCCTTCAAAGAAGATGTAACCTGGTCCGGCTGCTTTGACATGACCGGCAATGTCGCCGAATGGACCAGCAGCCTGGTTGTCAGGGACGCGTCCCAAGGCGCGCCCTATTTCGGTGATATGCTCCATGTCTGCGGCGGCAGTTTTACGCAAAAGCGCCCGCTCACGATTTCGGTGCACTATTATTATGAAGACCGCTTGCCCGACCTCGGGTTCAGATGTGTGCGGCCGGTGCCGATAAC
>JAKLHG010000586.1 GCA_022710255.1 Candidatus Hydrogenedentota bacterium | reverse complement strand
ACTGGGATCGCTGCCATCCCTGGCGGCTAGCGCGGGCAAGATAGACTATGATGTAAACCCTGCCGGCAAGGATGCCAACGTTCCCAGTGGTGTAATAACCCGATAGTTGTGCCGCAGGCGCCACTTCTTCCGGGCGCAGTCCCGGGTGAAGCGTAGATCGTTATCCCTGTCATCGCGAGCGCAGCGAAGCGATCTCGGTGTAACACACGCTCGTCGCATACCGGGATTACTTCACTACGTTCGCCATGACGGGAATATGGATTTTCTCCTCCCGTACAGTATAATAAGCGTCACAAAATCAATTAGCCATCTATTGAATCCATGTCCAGTGGGGCAATTAAAACAGGTTGCCGGTCAACCACACATGATTCCTGAAAATTCAGCAGTATTTAACTGTTCCGAAACGGGATTTTCCGCGCCGCATGTAAAAAATCGCTCTGTGGTTTCCGGGATATCCCCACGGCGTTGCGCAGCACTAAAGGACCCCTAAAATGATGAGTGCATCCGGTTTGTTTCGCAAGATTGTCAAGTGGTTGTCGTTAACACTGGGGACCATCGTGGTCTTGGGCGTGTTACTGGTGCTTGCCGTGCTAAGTCCCGGTTTGTATAACCGCTTTTATTATTTCCCGAAACAAAAGGCCGCTTGGGAGCATCTGGCAACGCTGCGTAACGAAGTGGTGGTCGATGACGGCTGGACGGATTTCAAAGGAAGCGTCCACAGTCATTCGGAGGTCTCGCACGACTCGGACGCCGCGTTTCCCGAAATTCTCGCCGCATTAAAGGAAATCGGTTCTGACTTCATCCTGATGAGCGATCATTTTGTGGATGGAAAAGCGGATTGGTCGCTGGGGTGGAAGGGAACGCATGATGGCGTGCTGTTCGTTCGCGGATTTGAGATGCAGGGCGGCTTGATGCCGTGGGGCTTGCCGGACAGCACCATCATTGAGGCAAAAGAGGATGTCGGCGAAGCGGCGAAGAAAATCCATGACTTGGGCGGTGTGGTGACCTTTGCCCATTGCGAGCAGGAACGCCAGTGGGACATTCCCGAACTGGAGGCGATGGAAATCTACAACATTCATCCCACATTCATCAAGTATTCCAGAGACAAGAAATTCCTCTGGAAAACGGGCGCCAACGTCCTTACCTGTCTGAACAAATACGGAGATCACTGTTTCTTCGCCTTGTTTGAACGGCCCGACCAGGT
This sequence comes from Candidatus Hydrogenedentota bacterium, assembly GCA_022710255.1. GTDB lineage: Bacteria > Hydrogenedentota > Hydrogenedentia > Hydrogenedentales > CAITNO01 > JAAYBJ01. The sequence continues at coordinate 1,556 of JAKLHG010000586.1, read as the reverse complement.
GTTGGGACAATGGGATGAATTGAATATTTATCGCCACATCTCCGGTTACGGCGGTAATGACACCCATCAGAACTGTGGCGTGCAAGCGCGCTATACCCCCGAAGGCGACCTGGAAATTTGCGACACAGGACACAAGTTCGAGGACGAGGGGAAGGTGCACGAGTTGAACATCTTCAGTAAGGCGTTACTCCGTCTTATATACGGGAAACGGGAACCCGGTGAACTGCTTTTCCGCTATGACTTGGACAAGTACGTGCGGTCGGCGCACTATGTGCGGACCCATTTTCTGGCCAAGGCCTGCACCGAAGCCGATATTCTGGACGCGTTGCGCGCGGGACGTGCCTATGTCTCGGTCGACATGGTCGCGGACGCCACGGGCTTCGTGTATATGGCGCAAAGCGGTGAGGGCCGGGCGGTAATGGGCGAATCGATTAAGATGGCCCCCGGCCTGGAGTTGAAAGCCTATTCCCCCTACCCGGCCAAGTTCGAACTGTTGAGACACGGTGTAAAAGTGGACGAACAGGAAGGCACAGCATACCGGTTCACACCCACGGAAACGGGAAAATACCGGCTGGAAGTCTCCCTGAACGTGCTGGACAAAGATCAACTATGGCTCTTTACGAATCCCATAGAGGTCATGAACTAAATGACAGGTGCGGCCGAAGCAATCATGCTCCGGCCGCGTTCAGATGCTATACTGTCGAACGATGTCAGACGGACCGGGCTTGTCCAGCATAAAAGCCTATATCATTGCTGCTTGAAGCCGAGGTCCTCACCGTCAACGTCCGCCAGCACTTTGGCGCCGTCGGTGATTTCACCGGCGATGATCAGGTAGGCCAGCGGGTCAAGCACAAGCTGCTGGATAACCCGTTTCAGGGGACGGGCACCGTACACGGGGTCGTAGCCCCGCTCGGCGAGCAGGTCCTTGGCGGCGGGCGTGAGTTCCAGTTCGAGGCGCCGCTCGGCCAGGCGTTTCTCCACCAGGCTCAGCTGAACATCCACGATTTTTCGGATATGGTCCCGGTTCAGGGGATGGAAGACCACGACTTCATCAATGCGGTTGAGGAATTCGGGGCGGAACTGGGCACGCAACAGAGCGCGCACGGCCTCCGCTTTTTCCGTTTCCGTTCCGCCGCGTTCATCAAAGATGGCGCTGCCGATGTTGGAGGTCATGATGACCACCGTGTTGCGGAAGTCCACCGTGCGGCCCTGGTTGTCCGTGAGGCGGCCGTCGTCCAGCAGCTGCAACAGAATGTTGAACACGTCGGGATGGGCCTTTTCGATTTCGTCGAGGAGGATAACGCTATACGGGCGGCGGCGCACGGCCTCGGTCAGCTGGCCGCCTTCTTCATAGCCGATATAGCCCGGAGGCGCGCCGATAAGCCGGGATACGGCGTGTTTTTCCATGTACTCCGACATGTCGATGCGCACCATGGCATTTTCATCGTCGAACATGGCCTCGGCCAAGGCGCGGGCAAGTTCGGCTTTGCCGACGCCGATGGGGCCCAGGAAGATGAAGGAGCCGATGGTCCGCCGGGGTTCCTTCAGCCCTGCCC
>JAKLHG010000585.1 GCA_022710255.1 Candidatus Hydrogenedentota bacterium | reverse complement strand
ATCCGCATCGTAATATCGCACCAGTCGCTTGCGGCCGGGATCGGTCGCCTTTTCAAAATTGGAGGTGACTTTCATGCGGGGCTGCCATTGTCCCTCCTGCCACAGGGCGACGAGTTTGTACACCCCGGGCAATGCAGGCGCGTCATAAGCGGTGACCAATTGTGTGCCTACGCCCCAGGCGTTGATGCGCGCGCCCTGGCGTTTTAAGTCCGCGATGAGGTCTTCATTGAGGTCGTTCGACGCCACAATCAACGGTTCCTCCAGTCCGGCCTGCAGCATCATGGTGTGGCAAATCTTGCTGAGTTTCGCCAAATCGCCGGAATCGAGCCGGACGGCGGGGCGTACGGACAGTCCCTGGTCACGCATCTCGCGGAATACTTTTACGGCATTGGGAATGCCGCTCTTTACCGTGTCATACGTGTCCACCAGCAGTACGCAGCGGTCTGGGTATAACCGGGCAAAGGCACGAAACGCCTCCAGCTCCGAGGTAAAACTCATGACCCAACTGTGAGCATGGGTGCCCGCCACAGGAATATCATGTATCTTGCCGGCAAGGACGTTGGAGGTTGATGTGCATCCGCCTATATACGCCGCGCGTGATGCGCTGACGCCCCCGTCCGGACCATGGGCGCGCCGTAACCCGAATTCCATGACAGGGTCGCCCCCCGCAGCCAGGCAGACCCGCGCCGCTTTGGTCGCTATCAGGGTCTGATAGTTGACCATGTTCAGCAGTGTGGTTTCCACCAGTTGCACTTCCAGAATGGGGCCTTCTATCTGGATTACAGGCTCGTGGGGGAATACCAGCGTTCCCTCGGGAACCGCGCGCACGACACACCGGGGGGTGAATTCACGCAAGTAGTCCAGGAAAGCCTCTTCAAACACCTTCAAGGACCGCAAGTAGTCAATATCGTCTTTCGTGAAGGCCAGATGCTCGAGATAATTCAGGAAATCATCCAGGCCGGCAGACACGGCATAACCGCCATGCTGCGGCAGGGCGCGAAAAAAATAGTCAAACGAGACATGTTGTCCGATGCGCCCGTCTTTCCAGTGCCCGGCCATCATCGTCAACTGGTAGAAATCCGTCAGCAGGGCCATGCCTTCGCGGCTGAACCAGGGGGAATGCGCAGCGCTCATTGGATGTCGTTGCTCCGGACTGTTTCCGCGCCGGCCGCCCGTAATTCCTCCAGAATGGATGCCGTGTTTTCAGGCAGTACGGCACGAATTCCGTCCTCAACAAGTACGGTCGAAAAGCCCTCCCGCAGTGCGTCCAGTACGGTGGTGCGCACACAATAATCCAAGGTCAGTCCGGCCACAAATACCCGTTCCACGCCCCGTTCGCGCAGCAATTCGGCCAGGCCGGTGCGGTCGAACCCGCTATAGGCCTCCCGGCCGGAATCCGTGGCCTTGTTGATAATAAGGGCGTCCACGGGCACGCGCAGGTCGGGATGGAATTCCGCGCCAGGTGTATCTTCAATGCAGTGAACGGGCCAACTACCGTCCCGGAACTCCGGTTCAAAAGAAAAACTGCAGTGATCTTCAGGATGCCAATCCCGGGTAAACACAATGTGGTCAAAAAATTTAAGCATGCTGTTGATGGGAGAAACCACCCGTTCGCCAAAGGGAACAGGCAGGGCACCCCCGGTACAAAAGTCATTTTGTACGTCCACGACAAGTAGAGCATCCGTTTCTTCGATTTTTAGCATGTGGTACTGGCCTCCACTCGCTGAAGTGCTGTGGAAATTATTGTGCTGTGGTCAAATGCCATGGCTGGCAGAGAGAATACATCAAACCAAGCCGCCTCCGAGGCGTCATCCGCCGCACGCAACGGAACAGGGGTGGGCAGCAAACCCCAATAGGCCACCGTTACACTGTGTCCCCGAGGATCGCGCCCGGGGGCACCAAACGTGTGGAACTGATTCAAGGGAACTCCTGATAACCCGGTTTCCTCACAAAGCTCCCGCTTTACTGCGGCCTCCAAGGATTCATCCTCGTCAACAAAACCGCCTGGAAGCGCCCAGCAACCGGAAAAGGGGGCATTTTTGCGCCGTATCAATACAACCTTGCGTTCCCGGTCCGTACCGGAAAAAACCACGGCATCCACGGTGAGCATGGGGCGCGGATAATTGTAAGTATAGACACTCACGTATATTCTTTACCTTTGTACTGTTTGTTTATAATACAAGATATGGTAAAGAAACTGCATCTTTTCTTTGCAGCATATTACAATCACTCTACGGGAACAGAATATAAAAAGGCGCATGGTGTTTCCAGGCAGAACTTTCACGGTGATGGGTTTAACGGACTTGTTTTCGAGATTTTCAACGTGCAGGGGTCTCTCTAACGCGGACGTTGCCTACAAACCAACAGAAACACTTGAGCAAAAAATGGGACTGCCTCCGGCGCGCGTGTAACCCATGAGCGTTGCAGTTAATCCTAAACCGCGCCGGGGGCTGTCCCAATTTTTTGCGGGCCTATTGGACAAGACCGAAAAAAAGCGGGACCGTTCCCGCCGCTTGGGTAGGTGCAACCCCAAAGACAATATCCAGTATTCATGTATCCTTTTCAACAAACAATCACCTGCAATTTGCGGCGGAAACAGTCCCATTGTTTCTACGTGCACGTATTCAACTTCTTGTTCCTTATAGCGGCTACAATCCGATAAGGTACCAACGCGGGTATTGCCCGCAACCCAAAGCCCCGTCATTACGAGGTACGAAGCAATCTGGTTTGAAGCAAGTCCGTTTTGCGATGAGATTGCTTCGTGCCTCGCAATGACGAGATGC
>JAKLHG010000584.1 GCA_022710255.1 Candidatus Hydrogenedentota bacterium | reverse complement strand
TCGGAATGGCGGGCCTTATCGAATACAATCTGTTTCGCCCGCTTTATACTTTTGTGTTTTTCGGGGCTTTATGTATCGCCGCAGGAATGTATTCCCTTACCGCAGCCTGGCAGGTTGCCATCACCATTACCGTGTTCCACACCGTGGTGGATTTCAACCGCAATCTGTCCCGTGTGGCGGGTATAGAAGCACCGCTTTGGATACAGGCCTTGATACTGGTGTTTGTCACGGGCCTCGTCGCAGTTACGGTATTGTTGCTGCAGAATCGCGCCAGAACGGTTTCCCGAATGTACCTGCTGCTCCTTTGGGTTTGTTTTTTCATGGCGGCCTTGCGCACCTTTCTCCGCCGGGAATGCCTGTTCCCCCAGGAAGGTGCGGATAAAACCTGTCCCCTGATGAACGTACACCCTTCCGATTGGACGGTGTTCGCCGTTTTCGTTTTGACGTCTATTGCTACCGCTTTATGCATCCGGCATTTTTCAAAACGGAATTTACCGTTGACAGGAGGAAACGGTTGATTCGCCCAGCGTAAAAGAACCGTCGGCATGGATGGCAATGCCGGAATCCAGATGAAATGGCTTGCCCTTGACTTTGCTGAGAAACTCTTCCCGGTTCAAGGCAAACGCCGGGCTGACCTCCAAGTCTACGGCGCAGCGCCCCTCCGTATCCCGGGGCACCTGGTAATCCGCCGCCTCGAACCATGCCGCCCAGTATTCCGCCATGGACGCCCTTGCCGCCATCACGCTGTTCACCCCCTCAAATTGCTTGATGGGCGTATATTCGCCGCTCCGCCGAATCTCCAGTGCCACCGGTGCATGCGCTGTAAAACGCAGGGCATCAAAAACAAAGGTCTCAAACTTATACCCGTTCGGCGTGTCCGGTTTGTACACGCAGCCTTCCTGGTCCACATAGGGGATTTTCTTGAAGGCTTTATGCCAGGGAAACTGAATGAAATGGGCATAAAGATCCCGGACAAAGGGCACGGAAAGTAGATGTATGGCGGGATTGCCCGCGTAGAATAACGGTTCTCCCTCTGGATCCACCTGCAGCAACTGCGGGTACAGGTCGAGTTCACTGTATTCGATGACACGATAAACACCGTCGCACAGGCAATGCACGCCTACCGCCTCGCGCAGGTCATTGCGCCGATGGCATTTGGAGGACATAGACGCCTGCCGCAGGCAATGATAACCGATGAAATACGGGTCGGCCACCTTCGCAGCCCAGTTGTCCACCTGGTAATAGCTGAGGATATCCACGCCACGCCGCTGCGCGTCTTCGAGCGCGCCGCCCTCCACCAGCGCCTGTATACAGCCACCGTGCCCGTTGGGGCTTGCGGCCAGGCAGCCCGGAGCCTCCAAAATCAGCTTTCCATCCGGGTCCACACAGGGAACCATGCGCTGCTCAATAAACAAGATGTCGGTTCGGTTCAATCCCCAGCAGTCATGGTCCTCAAAATATTTTTGAGTAGCGCCATGGTTGGAGGGACTGACCATGATATACCACGGCAGGGTTACTTGGTACAGTTCCTGGAGTTTCCGGATCTTTTCAGCGTGGTATTGAAACAAGGAGTTGCCGCTAATCGGCCCAATGGGGTAACTGCCTTTGGGGCCATCAAAGCCCAGGCGGGTACCCTGTCCGCCGGCCACCATGAATATGGCAACCCGCCCGTCTCTCAGAGCCTGCTCACCCGCCTTCAGCGCTGCCGCCGCTCCGGTATCACCGGGTTCCACGGGCGGAATTACGGGTACCGGCACGATGTGACGAAAATGTTCCTCCGGTGGTTCCGTGAGAACCCAGGTCTGGACAAGGCGGTCCAAAAGTTCAAAATCCACGTTGCCGATGTCTTCCAGCAGGCGCCGCCTCCCGGTCTTATCCAACCTGTCCCAGAATCGGAATACGTGTTCCTGTCCATGAACCGCCGCTTGTTCTCGTAATTTTATATACAAGGATTCCATCAACTGTAACTCCAGGATTTCCCGTGTTTGTCCATCTCATCTCGCTGTCGTTTATTGGGAAGCAGCCCCGGTTTTGCGCCCTCCACTAATTCGAATTTAGAACCGCACCGGTCGCAAAACCCATAATCGAAATTAGGCTGCTCAAGCGGTTCCCGGCAGCGGGGACACGCCGGCTGAAACCGTTTATATAACAGTTCAGGATCGTCAAAAACCATACCGCAACAGGGACATTTGCGCATTAACGCGGCGCGCCTCCATACACGGGTAAATGTCGTGTACGCATCGCAAACAGCACACCAGGCTTGGCGCGCTACCAGCGGATAGGTTTCCTGTTGCGGCTTTTCAGGTTCCGGCTTTCCTCCCGGCCTTAGATTTTTCAGCCAGCTCATGGGGGTGATTCCTTTCGGTTCTCACACCTTCGTAGTTATTTTCCCAGAATAGTGACGTATGCCTGTACCGGTATACTTTATACCTATAAACGATCAGGAGTACAGATTTCCAGCCGCACACGGTTCCGGTAAAGAGCACAAAAAGAAACAGCTGGTCAGGACATGGGCATCGGCAAAACGGTCATTGTGCCATGAAGGACACTCCAAAACGGGCTTCAGCCTCTTCCAGCGACCCGGACAAAACCGTATATCGGTCTTCTGTCATGGGAGCATCCAATTCCATGCCCAACAGCAAAGCACCAACCACAGGTTCAAATAGTGCGCGCACTGGCCGGGCCTTCGGACATTCCCGGTGAATCGTCGTACTCATCGCATCAATCAGTACCGGACTGATACCTTTGAAGGCGCTGCCCGTCGTGACCACATCAAAGGTGTCC
>JAKLHG010000583.1 GCA_022710255.1 Candidatus Hydrogenedentota bacterium | reverse complement strand
TGCCGTAGTGGACGGCGATCTGTTCGGCTTGAACAGGCCCGTGGCCCTTGTCGCGCTCACGGAGAAAGGCTACTTAAGCCTGGAACTCAAGGCGGAATCCGCACCGGGCCATTCCAGTACCCCGCCGAAGGAAACCGCCATCGGCAGCCTGGCGGCGGCGGTAACCCGGGTCGTCAATGCGCCCATGTCTCCGCGCCTGACGGAACCCGTCCGCCTGATGTTCCGGTACCTGGGTCCCGAAATGGCCTTTCCCATGCGGGTGGTCCTGGCCAATCTGTGGTTGACACGCCCCCTGCTGCTGCGACAACTTTCCGGGGCGCCGACGACGGACGCGACGATACGGACGACGACGGCGGCGACCATTATTCGGGGCGGGGAAACGGAAAACGTGCTGCCCGCCGAAGCGAGGGCGGTTGTTAATTTCCGGCTGCTCCCCGGCGATACCATTGCGGGAGTAACGAAAAGGACCCGGAATCTGATTGCCAGTCCGCGTATCGCTCTCGCGGTGCAGGGTCAGGCCAACGAATCCCCGTCTCCCTCACGCGCGGATGGCCCCGGATTCGCCGCCCTGCAACAAACCATAGGCCATGTTTTTCCCGAGGCGCTGGTTGCCCCCTCCCTCATGATTGGCGGCAGTGATACGCACCATTACGCGGCGGTCGCCGAAAATACCTATGGTTTTCAACCGTTGCACTTTTGTCCTGGCGACTTGGAACGTATTCACGGACGGAATGAACGGCTCGGTGTTGAATCTTTCAAACGCATGATTATCTTCTATATGACCCTGCTGGAACGCGCCGGTTCCTGAGGCGCAAAGGGTTTGACCTTGACGGTGGGTGTTTGATATACTTTTCACAGAAGTACACGTTACGTGTGTTTCCCGCGAAGCAGGAACTTGTTCCTCACCTTGCGGCGGCGGTAGCGCCTGCTTGCCTGGTTGCGACAAAATGACAGATGTCCGTAAGGGATCATTTTCGCGACAAAGACAGGCTTTGTCGCGTTTTTTTTTATGGTGTGCTGCGATGCATAGGCGCGTTGTGGCGTGATGTAATGGTTTCGCCTAAGGGCGTTTATAGGAGAATCCTCTCATCGTCAAGGAAAAGAAGGAGGATCTCGTTCGTATTAACGAGCAGATCCGTGCACGGCAGGTCCGCGTCATTGGTGACGACGGCGAACAATTAGGCATTATGACTCCCCGTGACGCCTTGCGCGAGGCGGAGAACCGAGGGTTTGACCTGGTGGAGGTGGCCCCTAAGGCGACGCCTCCGGTGTGCCGTATCATGGATTACGGCAAGTATCGTTACGAACAGAAAAAGCGTGCCAGGGAGTCGCGAAAACATCAGCACACCGTTTCGGTGAAAGAAATCAAGTATCGCCCGAAAATAGACAAGCATGATTTCGATTTCAAGACGAATCACGTCAGAGAATTCCTGGCGGAAGGCAACAAAGTCCGCGTAACCATCATGTTTCGGGGCCGCGAGCTTGCCCACCAGGAATTCGGTCGTGAAATTATCCAGCGCGTCATAGAAGCCACGACGGATTTATGCGTCGGTGAGTATGACGCCGGCCAGGTAAAGATGGAAGGCCGGAATATGTCGCTGGTATTGACACCCACGAAGTAGAGCGCAGCCCAATCGGTGGTCAGGTTTACGCAAAGCCGGTATCCGTTACATCGGATGTAAACGGCCAGAGCGGCGTGCGCCTTGCCGGGTGGTGGGTGCGGAAGCGCGTTTGTTAATAAAACCAAGGAGACAGGATAGTATGCCCAAGTTAAAAACACATCGAGGCGCAGCGAAGCGGTTCAGCCGAACCAAAAACGGCGCATTTAAACGTCAGCACGCCTATGCCCGCCATTTGAAGGCGGTGAAAAGTCCCAAGCGCAGGCGGAATCTGCGCCAGTCCACCTTATTGGCGGCGGAAGAGATGGTCCGCATCAAACGCATGCTCCCGTATGCGTAAACCAGGACACCCCTGTAAACCGTTTCAGCCGGGTCCGACATGCTTCGACGCATCATAAGACAGGTCCGGCACAGTAGGAATAAAGGATACCCATTATGCCACGAGCTACCAATAATCCGGCGTCCAGACAGCGCCGCAACAAAGTTTTAAAGCTGGCCTCCGGTTACCGGGGAAGCCGTCACCGTCTATTCAAGACCGCGCAGCAGTCCGTTGACCACAGCGGCGTATATGCGTACCGGGACCGCAAGAACCGGAAGCGGGAATTCCGGCGGTTGTGGATCGCCCGTATCAATGCGGGCGCCCGCGCGAACGGCATGAGCTACAATCGTTTCATGGAAGGGTTGCGCAAGGCGGAAATCGGACTGGACCGCAAGGTGCTGGCCGAACTCGCCGTAAACAACTCGGAAGCCTTTGCCGCACTGGTTGAACGGGCAAAAGCTTCTTTCGTGGAAGCGTGACCATGCGGATCGTGCCCGCGGTGGATATCCGCGGCGGTCTGTGCGTGAACCTGGTTCAGGGTGACTATGACCAGGAAACCGTTTTTTCTGAAAATCCGGTGGAGCAGGCGTGCCTGTGGTGGTCCCAAATGGAACGGGTCTTGACGCCCGGGGCGTTTGAAGACGCGGTGATACACATCGTGGACCTGGACGGCGCGCGCGCCGGCGCGTGCTGTGTCCTCCCGCAGCTGCTCGCCCTTGCCCACCACGGCGTTCGCTTTGAAGTAGGCGGCGGCCTGCGTTCTCTGGACGCCCTGGAAGCGGTATTCAAGACGGGCGCCGCCCGGGCTATCCTGGGTACCGCCGCCTACCAGGATGCCGGAATGTTGCGG
>JAKLHG010000582.1 GCA_022710255.1 Candidatus Hydrogenedentota bacterium | reverse complement strand
ATTCTATTCAACCCGGCGCTGCATGCGGGTTGGGAAAAGGGCCTGAGCATGCCCATCATCGGCTGGCAGTATTTGCGCCACGGTTCGTTCAGTTATGCCTGGACTACCTGCAACCCCGGCAAAGGGCGGCTCGACCCTTATGCCATCAAGATGACCCTGGATGTAGGAGTCCCGGAAGGCGAGGGAGAATCCTTCTGTCCGGAGAACCTGGTTATGGACCCGATATTCGATTCGGGTGACCTCGAATTATTTTGGGCGGATTCCATTTCCTCCCCGGGTAATTTGTTGTGTAATGCGGAAACATGCGATGGGGGAGCGCCTTACCTGGGGGATTACTGGGTGCGCTTTTATTCCAGGGTGACGGACGATGTCCTGGCTTTTGGTCAGGAGATTCAGGTGCCAAGTGCCACCCTGGCACATTTGACCTATTCCTATTCGGCGAGTGCCGAAGCGTTCGGTTATGTGGGAATTTATCTTTCGGGCATTCTGGTCGATGAATTGACGCTGCCAGGCGATACTACCGGCGGCGTCTATCTGGAACGCTCGGTGGATGTATCGGCTTTTGCCGATGGCGCCGCTCATATACTGGAGTTTGTCAATCCATCGCTGGGCGGGGCGGATATGGCTTTCGATGCCATTTGCCTGCAAGTGGGCGGTGGACCCCCGCAAGAAGGCGAAGGGGAACCGGAAGAAGGGGAGTTCTTCCATGAAGGGGAAGGCGAAACGCCCGGAGAGGGAGAGGTCGTTCATGAAGGCGAGGGCGAGACCCCCTTTGAGGGAGAAATCCCTGTGGAAGGGGAAACCACGGCCATTCATCCGGCGGATTCCGATGGTGATTCCCGGTTCATCATGAGTGAAGCGATTGCCTGCCTGGCGGCATGGCAGCACGGCACGATGCCGATGGCCTATGCCATACGGGCAGCCTACCTGTGGCAGAACGGCGAATATTATGGCTATGACCCGCTCCTGCCGCCGCCGCTTTGCTGGGTGCCCACCGCACCCGCCGAGGGCGAAGGAGAAGGTGAAGGAGAAAAACCTTCCCTGGCGAAGTATTATGTGCCGTACGAAAATCCTATCGTGCCAAACGCGCCCACTTATGCCTTGCCCATCGCGGTGGAAGAGATACCGAACTATGCCTCCGTGGATACCTTGCTTGACATTTCCAGTGCCGATACACTGCTGTCCACTAACGGTTTCGCCCTTTTGGAGCACGACTGGGCGCAGCATGTTTTTGGTTTGGAGGAGAACGACGATATCATCTTACCGTATCAAATTCTGTACGAAGCTGAAATCCCCATCTTCATTACCTCCGATACGCTGCTGCACCTGTACCATGTCCAATTCGATGAGTCGCTGAAAGAGGTGGAGGAAACCGAGTTTTTTGACGACATCAAGGCCCTTACGGACGTGCTGCTGCAGCAGGCGCAATCCGGTTATGCCGCTGCCGAGGATAATCTTAAGGAAGCGTCCAAACGGAACGTGGCCTTTTTGTCCGTGGCGGCCCGGGTTCTCGATGAAACGGCCGATACGCCGGAACTTGTGGCGGATACGGTGAACGCGGAGCTGGCCCTGATCGCCGATCACGGCGGGTATTTCGAAAGCCCCTTGTTTATCTATCAGGAAGACTACTCCCAATATGTGCCGCGCGGCCATTACACGCGCAGCGAGACGTTGGAACGGTATTTCAAAGGGTTGATGTGGTACGGGCGCATGGCGTTTCTGCTTAAAGGCCATGAGTCTTGGGGACCGACCGGGGAGGCCCTGATCAGCCCCTATGACGCCGATATTCAAACCCTGCAGGCGGTCCTGCTTGCCCGTGCGCTGGAAGAGGTGACGGTTGCCGACGGACGCTTGGGCCGCGAGGTATGGGACCGGATGTACGCCGTGACCGCGTTTTATGTCGGCCTCGCGGACGACCTGACCCCATTCGAGTATATGCAGGCGGCAAATACGGTGTTCGGCGCCGACTTCGACACGGCGGTCCTGGAGGAAGAGAACGCGTTGTTTGAACTGAGAAAGGAACTGGCGCAACTGCGCATGCCGCAGATTTACGGGGGTACGGGCAACATCTACCTGACGCCGCCCATCACGCCCGAGTCGCTAAACGAAGCCTTGGTAAAGACCCAGGGGATGCGCTTCATGGGACAACGGTTCATTCCTGACTCCTACATGTTTCAGCATCTTGTGTTTCCCGAGGTGCTCGATTATACGGGATCGGGATTTCCGTTCACGCTGGGCGAAACGGGCGGCGGGTTGGCCCGGTGTTATCCGCGCGGCCTGGATGTCATGGCCGTCATGGGTTCCCCGCGCGCCTATGCCCTTCTCGTCGCCGAAGGCGACACGGAGTACGTGGATTTCGACAAGGCCTTCAGTGAACTCCAGACCGAGTTCGCCGCCTTCGATGAAACCGACTGGAACCGCAATCTGTACTGGGGCTGGCTCTATGCTTTGCGAACCCTTACGCGACCCTTCCCCGAAGGCTATCCAGCCTTCATGCGTACCCCGGCATGGGAAGACAAGGAACTCCAGGCCGCGTTGGCGTCCTGGACGGAACTACGCCACGATACCATTCTCTACGCCAAGCAAAGTTCCACCCCCGGTTATACTTACATCCCGGAGATACCGCCGGGCTATGTGGAACCGGTGCCGGAGTTCTTCGGGCAACTGCTCGCCCTCATTCCCGGGCGCGGCGTCGATGTCGTGCTGTCGGACATCGCGCCGAACATGAGCGGCACCGATGCGATCGACCAGCCGCGTTCGATGTATCTGTGCGAGCTCGCGCTCGACAT
>JAKLHG010000581.1 GCA_022710255.1 Candidatus Hydrogenedentota bacterium | reverse complement strand
TCAAATACCATACTTCCTGAAATCCGCCTTTGCCGGCGCCCACAATGAACAGGGGGCTGTTTTCTATCAAGGTTCCTTTTTTCATGACAAGAGCCCTTTGAATACGCAGGAGATTCCAGGATACAGATATCCTGCCGGTCCTTCCGGCTGGCATTGATAAGGCTTTATCGCCTTGAAAGCTTCTCTCAGGTATCAGCAGGCCGAAACCTGTCCGCTCTTCAACACTTCCGTCCTTTCCTGGTAATCTGCAGAATGGTTTTAATTGCCTATTGTCCATACCTGTAAGGCTCAGGCCCTCTTCGCTAAACAATCTATCAGGTGTGGATTACTTTGATTCTTTTCTTCCGGGAGCAACGCAGGCAAGCGCCTGTTTCAAGTCCGCCACAAGAAGATCCGGATTCTCGATGCCAACAGATAGACGGACCGTGTTCTTTGAAACGCCGAATGTCGTTCTCCTTTCAGGCGGCAGGTATAACATGGTGGTAAGGTAAGGAATACAAATGAGCGATTCGGTGGCGCCAAGACTGACAGCATGGCGGATGCGTTTGAGCGCGGCGACAAAGCGTTTGGCATCCTCTTCATCGTCGCCCACATCAAAGGCAAGCATGCCGCCAAACCCGTTGCACATTTGGCGCGAGGCCACTTCATACCCGGGGTCACCAGGCAGGCCCGGGTAGAACAGCCTCGAAATTTTGGACTGCTTCTGAAGAAAATCAGCGATTGCCTGTGCGCCCTTTGCCATGGCGCCTGCGCGAAGTTCGAAGGTTTTAAGCCCGCGGTCCAGTAAAAACGCGGAATAGGCGTCGAGTGTGGTGCCGATGGCCTGGCGCGTGAACCAGAGCCGGTTATAGTGTTCCCTGGAACCCGCAATGGCTCCGGCCATCAGGTCGTTGTGACCGCCAAGGGCCTTGGTCGCACTATGTACAACGAGGTCGGCCCCCAGTTTTAAGGGGTTTTGGTGATAGGGCGTTGCAAATGTATTATCCACAACCACCAGGGCATCCACCGTGGAAGCCGCCTTTCCGACAGCGGCAATATCTACGATTTTGCACAGGGGATTGCTGGGGGTTTCCATAAAGATCATACGGGTGTTTTGCTTCACATGGCTGGCGAGTATGTCCGCATCGCCGGCATCCAGCCAGGTGATTTCCACACCCAGACGTTCTAGGATGAGGGACACCTTGTAGTTCGCGCCGTAAGTGTCATGGAAGATGAGCAGATGATCTCCGGCCTGCAGGTAGGTCAGAAAAACCATGGTACAGGCGGCCATGCCGGAAGTGCAGACCACGCAGTCTTCCGCGCATTCGAGTGCAGCCAATTGTTTTTCCACCTCTCGGACCGTCGGATTGTCATCCCGGTGGTAGGTATATCCGTCAATCTCACCATCCGTTATTTGGCGCAGCACGTCAAAGGAGAGATATTCATAATTTACCGCATTGACAATGGGGGTTACCATCGGCCTGTTGCCGTATGGGGTAAGCGGATCCTGTGGCATGATAAAATCCTTATGCTTTTTATTAACGGGCGGTTTTATTTAGTTGCGTTCCCCTCGCCGGGGCTTGAGAAAAACAATTGATTACCGAATCGTTTTTCCACAATCTTGTGTTGTTCGACCAGAAGCTGGACCGTTTTGGCCGTTTCCATCTTCCTCAGGCCGAGCGCCTCTGCAATTTCAGACAGTGAGCATGGCCTGCGTAGCAAAAGGTCCACAATACGGTCCGCGTCGGGTGTATCCTCTGTGGAAAGTGACGTGCCGCTGTAATTGGCGATAATTTCGGCGCGTGGCCCGAACAATGCCGTCAGCATTTCAAGACGCTTGCGGGCAATGGGCCGGGCAAATGATTCCGCGGGGGGGCGTACTACCGTGTTAATTTGAATACGATCCGGCCGTATTTGTTCCACCCATTGTACAATGTCACGAACTTCATTTTCGCCGGAGGTAATGCCATCCACGAGCATGACCTCCAGCCAGATTTCATTCGGAAATACCCGGCGGAAGTCAATAAGACCGCGAGCTATTTTCTCGAAAGGAATTTCGTTCACTGGACGGTCGAGTCGCCGGAACAAGGCCTCACTTCCCGCATCCAGGGAGGGCATGACAACATCCGCGGCAAGCAAGTCACGCTGCACATTGCTGTCCCAAAGCAGTGAACCATTGGTAATTACCGCCACAGGAACAGGAGTCATGGCTTTAATGCCCTGAAGGATGTCTCCCATGCGGCTGTGCAGGGTGGGTTCGCCTGCTCCGGAAACCGTGATATAGTCGGGAAAAACGCCTTTTGCGAGAAACTGTTCAAGTTCAGTAAGGACATCTTTGACCGGGGCATACTCTTTTCGTTCCGCAGTCCGGTTGGTGGTCCTGCCCTGTTCACAATAAATGCAGTCATAGGTACAGGTCTTAAACGGTATGATGTCGATGCCGAGTGATTTGCCTAATCTCCTGGACAAGACAGGACCGAAAATATGCGTATAGGTCCCTTGTGTCATTGAGGATTTCTTCGTTGGTTAAGGCGTAGGCGCTGCCAGGATTCTGAAAGCGAAACTTCATTATAAGCGAATCCGGAAAGCAGGTCGCTAGGGGACCAATACCGCCGCGGAAATGACCGTTGTCCAGCGTCCGTTTTTATCGCCCAGGGCGGTTTGCGTGATGCTGGTGGTCCGCCTGTGGGTCGGCGGCACCTGGCCGGGCTGGACCTTCTTTGGCGACACGGTGGTCGACACCGTGCTGTGGCCGCTGTGGAGCTGGCTGCTGCTCGCGCCCCAGCGTCGCCCCCAGGACCGCGACGAGACCCG
>JAKLHG010000580.1 GCA_022710255.1 Candidatus Hydrogenedentota bacterium | reverse complement strand
CTCTCTTGAAATTCCATTTCCTCTTCCCCGCCATATCCCCCGGGCCTGCAGTACACGCATACTGCCTTGAAGGTATACGAACGCTTCCACTATCCTATCCTCATGCGTTCCCGGTACACCATCGTCGAATCCGAAGGCGTCTACTTTCTCACGGCCACCCTAGTAAACTGGCTGCCCGTGATCATTGGCGAGGCGGCTTGCTCCGTGATAGTGGAATCGCTCCGGTTTTGGTTACAGGGTGGCAGAGGCGTAAAATAGTATGTCGTGGCCCAATGCCGCAGTGCACAAAGGATTTATTATGAACAGCATATCCACTGATATGGCACAAGATAATCTGTCTGCGCTGATAGAACAGGTTGCGCAATCGCACGAACCCATTCAGATTGTAAGCGGTGTTCGTTCGGCTTTATTGGTTGCGGAAGAAGATTGGCAGTCCATTCAGGAGACCTTATATCTTGTTTCTATTCCTTTCCTGCGTGAATCCATTCTTGAGGGTATAAAAACGCCTGTAGAAGAGTGTTCCGAGGATCCCGGCTGGTGACTTGGAAAATTGTGTTTACCAAACAGGCGAGGCAAGACGCCAAAAATCTGGCCGCCGCAAATCTTCGAAAAAACGCGGAGGTAGTGCTTGAAATCATAAGACAGGATCCCTATCTGACACCCCCGCGATTTGAAAAGCTGGCCGGTGATTTGGAAGGCGCCTTTTCGCGACGCATCAATATACAGCACCGCCTTGTCTATCAGGTTTTACATGAAGAACGAATCATCAAAGTCTTGCGCATGTGGACGCACTATGAATGATAAGTCCATGACTTACAAACAGGGCGGAATTCGGGCCTAATTCCGAGACAGACTTTGAAATGCCGGCGTGATGGCCGGCTGCGAATAAAAAAATGGGATTTCCGACGGGCCGCAGTTCCGTGAGCGTATTCCGGCGCTTCCTGTCGAGCCAAATCAAGCACGCAGCAGGAGCTCCAGGCTGCGGGCGCGCATAGCGTTGGAGGCGCTTATCTACGGCTAAAGAGAACTCACAGCCTCATTGACAATTGATATTTTCCGTAATCTATGGGGTTATAAGGCAGACCCAACACCACCGTCATTCCCATTTTTTCACGGCGTATCCCGAGCCGGAATCGTCTCGCGGACAATTGCCTATTTTGAAGTTTGAGGTTGTAAACCGGTCTTCAAATATGGTTTCATACCGTCGTTCAGAACATCTCCCCTTCAACCTGCACAGGAGTGCTTTATCATGACCCAGGAAAGAAAAACCATCCATGTCGTATCTAACTCCCACTGGGACCGCGAGTGGGGCTACCCCTTCGAAGAGACCCGGCTGCTGCTGCTGAAGTTTATGGACGAGCTGCTGGACCTGCTGGAAACGGATGCCGAGTTCACCTCCTTTACCATGGACTCGCAGACCCTGTGTGTGGAAGACTATTTGGAACTGCGCCCGGAGAAGCGGCCCCTTATCGAAAAACACGTCAAGAGCGGGCGGTTGCTCATTGGCCCGTGGTATTCCCTGCCTGAAGAATATGTGTGCAACGGGGAGTCGCTGGTGCGCAACCTGGTGGTGGGTCACCGCAGCGCCCGGGCGCTGGGCGGCGTGACCAAGAGCGGCTACACGCCTTTCAGTTACGGACAGACGTCCCAAATCCCCCAGATTTACCGGGGCTTCGGCATTGACGATATCATCTTTTACCGGGGCATCAACACGCCGAAATGTGAGTATATCCTGGAGGGGCCTGACGGGTCGCGCTTGCTCGGGTCGCGCTTCGGCTGCATGAGCCGCTTCAGCTATTATATCTACGTGTACCGCGTGCTGCGCTACGGGTCGGATGATGTGTATACGCGCTATGATTGGGACCGCGGCGCGGCGCCCTTCCGCCTTATCGCTGACAGCCGGCCCCGGGACCATTATTACGTTTTGGACGACAAGAAAAAGCAGTGGAACGACGCGCCCCTCCGCGAGCAGCTGCTGAAACTGGTGCGGGATGAGTCCGAACATTTCAGCACGAGTCAGATTGTTTGTATGCAGGGTTTCGATTCCTCTAATCCGGATCCGGAAGAAACGCGCATCATGAAGGTGTGTCAGGAACTGCTGCCCGAACACGACATTCATTTTTCCACGCTCGGGGAATACATGCAGGCCATGGCCAAAGAGGTGAAGGATCCCGTGGTGCTGCGCGGCGAGTTCCGCGACCCCGGCGCGACCGGCAGCTGGACCCATCTCTTCGGCGACATCATCAGTGCGCGTCCGCGCCTGAAGCAGCATAATCACCTGGCTGAGGTGAACCTGCAGCGCCGCGCCGAACCCTGGGCGGCCATCAGTGCCATGACGGGCGGCGAATACCTCAAGCCCGCCCTGGACCGGTGCTGGAAGTTCCTGCTCCAGAACCACCCCCACGATACCATTACGGGCGGCGGCATTGACCAGATGGAGCGCGATTCCCTTTTCCGCTTCAACCAGATCAATATTATCGCCGAGGGTGTGGCCCGGCGCGGCTTGGAGCGGCTGCAGATTCAGATTGACAACGGCGACCTGCCGGCCACGGACAGTGTGCTCACCGTATTCAACCCGTGCCCCTTCCCACGCAAGGCGGTTATCTCCTGCCTGGTGGATATGCCCCAGGGCATGGGCTATACCGCCTTTACTGTAAAGACACCCGAAGGCAAGACCCTGCGCGTGCAGCAGCAGGAGAAATTCCCCATGGGCGTGCTGGTGCGCAACCTGCAGGACATCTCGGTGGAATTGCGGACGGAGCGGGTGCGCTGCCATGTGGAGACGGCGGATATCCCCGCCTTCGGG
>JAKLHG010000058.1 GCA_022710255.1 Candidatus Hydrogenedentota bacterium | reverse complement strand
CAAGAAGCGCGCGTTCACTGCGCTGCCACTTCACAAGAGGATACGGCTCAAAAGGCTCAACTCCACGCGCCTGAGGTACACTAAGCGACAACTCCCCAAGACGCGTTTTCACCGTACGAGGCTTGTAGCCGTTGCGGTGACCACGGCGTGTAACGCCGCGTTCATAAGGCTGAACACCTATATAGCGCGTTATGCCTTCCTCAAGTACCGTCTGAATCATCAGCCGAAGCATCTCCAACATCACGTCCGAACCGCCATTTTCTTGAATCTGTTCCAAAAATCCGGCACACTGTTTACGGGTCATCATTTGCTCTCCTTTTGGTTAGGCCCATTGGACCGTTCTTTTTCTTCACCAAAAGTGAACCAAATGATGACCGCCTTTGTCCAGTCAATTTTACAGAAAGTATCTTACACTATCTACGAGAAAGAAAGACACTGGGCAAATAGTTCTCACAGGGAAGCATTTTCCCTTGTTCTATGCCGCTTTAAGGGCGTTCTGAATCAGGCACGATAAATGCTTTCTTGAAGTAGTGGCGCTGATATGTTATATAAACCCTAACATAAGGAAACAAATGATGTGGGACAAATTACTGAAAAAAGCATGGCTTACCCCGTTGACAACCGCCTGTTTCATTTTGGTTGCGGGTACCGGTATCGCGATGTTATTCGAGGCGCATCACTATGTGCCGGGCATGAAGTTCATGCATGAATGGATGGGTCCGGTATTTGCCTTGGCGGCTCTACTGCACTTGCTTCGCAATTGGCAAACGTTTCTGGTTTATTTCAAAAAACACCTGAAGGCGGTTATTGTCTCTGTAATTGTCGCCTTGGTGATGAGCGGCGCGCTTATAGCCTTGGGTGCCACAAAGAAGCCGCCCATGCGGCCGCCGATGCCCGAAACGGCACCGGCTGCCGAAATGTCGGCGCCGCAGCCTGAAAGTCACTGAACGCTGGACATTATTATGTGCGTGTCCGACTTTGTCCGATAGGGTCTGAACTGTCCGGCAAGTCCGCATTCCCCTATTCCACCCGAACAATGCGCGCTACCTCCAGCACCGCATCGCCGTGTTCGCTGCGTACGGCGCCAAGGTACAGGCGGGTGCCGCCCGGTTCCGCCAGGGGACCGAAGCGCTGGTAGGCTTCCGGGAACAGCACCGCCTCGAACACGCCCCAGGCATCCTCTACGGTGAGGAATTTCATCACGCCGCGCCCGTTGTGCAGGGGCAGACGCCGTTCGGCGATAATGGTGCCGATGGCGGTCACCTCCCGCCCCTCGTAGCGCGGCAAATCGCAACTGGCGATCAGCGGACTTTCCCAGCACGCGGCCGCGTGGTACCGCAGCAAGGTGGAGGATAGCGGCTGGCCCAGGCGGCTCCGCTCGAAGTCGGCGCGAGGGCGCGGCGCGATGTCCGGCAGCACGGGCAGGTCTGCGGGCGCGGCTTCCGCGACAAACAGGCGCGCGGCGTCCCGTTTCGGAAGAGTTCGCAGGCGCCACAGCTGCATGGGCCGCGTTAGCGGCGGTATGCCCGGTGCGGCGGGCAGGGCATCCAGCGCGCCCGCCTGGCACAGGGCCTCGCCGTCAGCGGGGCCCATGCATACCCGGTCCAGCAGGTCATCCAGATTCTGAAACGGCCCGGCGCCGCGCACTTCCACGAGGGCGCGGGCGGTCTTTTCCGTCAGGTCGGTGATCTGCGTGAAGCCGGCGCGTATGGCATCCCCTTCCTGCGCGTAGTTCAGGGCGCTGCGGTTCACGTCCGGCGGCAGTACGGGTACGCCCTGACGCCGCGCTTCGCTCACATAGACCGGCGGCGCGTAGAACCCGCCGCCGTTGGCGAGTACCGCCGTGAAAAACTCGGCCGGGTAATGGGCCTTGAGCCAGGCGCACTGGTAGGCGAGTTCGCCGTAGGTCGCCGCGTGGGCCTTGCAATAGGCGTAGGACGCGAAGTTGGCGATGAGTTCCCAGATTTCCCGGGCGCTGTCCTCCGGCACACCCCGTGCCGACGCCCCTTCCAGGAAGCGCTTCATACTGCGCGCCATTTCGCGGGGGCCACGTTTCTTGCTCATGATACGGCGCAGCGTGTCGGCCTCGTCCAACGACATACCCGCCACGGCGTGGGCCACCTTGAGTACGTCCTCCTGGTAGATCATCACGCCGTAGGTGTCGCCCAGGGCCTGCTCCATGGACGGGTGCGGGTAACTGACCGGCTCGCGGCCGTGGCGGCGGTCGATGAAATGCTGTTTCATGCCGCTGCCCGACGCGCCCGGCCGCACCAGCGCAACCGCCTGGATGACCGCGTTGCAGGTGTCCGCCTGCAGCTTGCGCAGCAGCCCGCGCATGGCGGGCGACTCGACCTGAAAGCAGCCGATGGTGTCGCCGGCGCGGAGCAGTGCTGCCGTGGCGGGGTCCGGGTCGGGAATGGCCTCGATGTCGAAGCCCGGGTCACGCCCGGCTCGGATAGCGGTGACCGTGTCATGGATGGCGCTCAGGGCGCGGTGGCCCAGCAGGTCCATCTTGACCAGGCCGAGCTGCTCGATGGGGTCCTTGTCGAACTGGGTGATGATGATGCCCCGGGCGGCCCGTTCCAGCGGCACATAGCGCGTGAGTGGTTCCGGCGCAATGACCAGACCGCAGGCGTGGGTCGCCAGGTGGTGCGGCAACCCGGCGACGGCCTCGCTGAGGTCAATGACGCTCTTGAGCGGTTCCTCATCCAGCCGCAGGCGGCCGCATTCCGGCATAGACCGCAGCAGCAGGCGCAGGTCTTTCGCCCCGTAATGGGGGAGAACCCGCGTAATCGGCCCGATTTCACGTTCCGTGAACCCGAGCGCCTTGGCCGTCTCGCGCACCGCCGCCCGCGCCTGAAACGTATTAATCGTGCTGATCATGGCGACCCGGTCGGCGCCGTACCGTTCGTAGACATAGTCGAGTACCTGGTCGCGGCCGCGCCAGCACAGGTCGAGATCAATGTCGGGGGAGTCCCGGCGCGACCGGTTCAAAAAACGCTCGAAGTACAGCTGGTGCCGGAACGGGTCCGCACGGGTGATGCCCAGCGCGTAGGCGATAAGGCTGTTCGCCGCCGAGCCCCGTCCCACCGCCGGGATGTCCCGCGCCTTCGCGAAGCGGACAATGTCGGACACAATCAGGAAATAGGGGGCGAAACCCAGTTCGGAAATCACGTCCAGTTCATGATGGGCGCGGTCGAGAATCTTCGGCGTTAGGGGCTGGTACCGGCGGCGCAGCCCCTCAAAGGCCTGCTTCCACAGCCACGAGAACGCCGTTTCCCCGCCGGGCAGCGGGAACTCCGGAAACAGCGGTGTGCCCAGGGAAAGTTCCAGGTTGCATTCCTCCTCGATCCAGGCGAGGGTGTCCAGTGTTTCCGGCCACTGTCCATAGGCACGCTCGATATGTTCCGGCGGGCAGAACCACGCTTCCGGCGATACTACAGCCTCGTTCGGCAGTGATGCCTCCGTTGTGTTTTCCCGGATCGCTGCCAGTACCCGGTGCAGGCGGTAGTCCGTCCGGTCCAGAAAATAGACTGGTCGCGATGCCACCGGCTTGATGCCCAGCTGTTTTACCGCGCGCAGCAGCGCCTCCGCGCGCCGCCGCGATGCCGCGCCGCCGTAATGGACAATACCCGCCAGCGGCGCGAAACCCTTCGTAGCCATCCGCCGCAGCGCCGCCGTGTCGTCACTGATGAGAAACAGGTGCTCCGCGCCGAACTCAAAAGGCCAGGCGTCCAAATGCGCCGCGTCCGCCGTGCCCAGCCGCACCGCCGTAATCAGCGCGCAGAGATGGGCGTACCCCTCGCGATCCCGCGCCAGCGCCAGCCACGGACCCAGCCGCGCGCCGAGAATGGGTTTCACCCCCGCGTCCCGCGCCGCCGTATAAAAGGGCAGCGCGCCGTACAGCCCGTGCGTGTCCGTCAGGGCCAGCGCGCGCATGCCGTACTCCACGGCGCGCGCCACCAGCCGCCGCGGTGTCGCCGTGCCCGCCAGCATGGAATAGCAGCTATGTACTTCAAGCGGTACTGTCATGTCTACAGTATACTGAAAATATTTTCAGTAATCAAGAGAAAAGCAGGAACCTAAATCCGCACGTAAGGAATGGCAAGAGCGTAGAAGCGGCATTCTGCCCGGCTTTACGCCAACACCCCGGTTTCTTATGTGCGGATTTGGGAGGAACAGGAGAGATAGGGATGCGCAGGGAACGGACCGTAGTTGGGTTGGCGGTTTATGAACAATGTGATACACTATGCACGTTAATGTTGGCCCTATGAAAGCCATTCGGCACGTAAGAAAAGGGGATAGTATCGTATGGAGTATGGTTTATGAATCCATCGTTGCATCTTGACCGGGAGGCGCTTGCGGCGCTCTGTGACAAGTGGCGCATACGCGAGTTGTCTATTTTTGGTTCCGCATTACGGGAAGACTTCAAAGAGGACAGCGATGTGGATTTCCTGGTCAGTTTTGTGCCCGACGCCGGATGGGACTTGTGGGACTTGGTGGCGCTGCGCGAGGAGATGATGCACCTGGTGGGACGGGAAGTGGATATTGTGGTAAAGGAGGCGCTGCGCAATCCCTATCGGCGGAACGCTATCCTTAACCACCGCGAGGTGGTCCATGCCGCCTGATGACCGGGATAGGGCGTATCTGTGGGATATGCTGGATGCGGCCATGGCTATCGAAGCCTTTGTCGCGGGTGCTTCGTATGGACAGTATTGTGTGAATCGCATGATGCGCGGGGCAGTTGAAAGCATATTGAAATTATAGGTGAGGCAGCGCGCAGAATTTCCGAGGAGACCAGGCAGCGCAATCCCGAGGTGCCATGGCGTGCTATCGTAGGGCAACGCAATGTGCTTGCCCATGAATATGATGAGGTGCTGGATGAGGCGATTTGGGCTATTGCCGCAAGACGTATCCCGGAGTTAATTGTTGCGCTCAGAAAAGCGCTTCCGGAGATATGAAACGGCATTTATACGAACCATAAGGCCCAAAACTGTTTTTTGAAGAACAGAAGGGAAGAATGCCTTTCGGGAAGCCAGGCGTCTCATAACCGTTTCAGCAGTTCCGTGACTTTTTCCTCATAACGCTGTTGCCATTCCGGCGCCAGGATGCAGTCGCTGTCCTCTTGGGCGGCGCCGATATTGGCGAGTTGTTCCGCCGTCGGCGCATAGTACAGGTAGCCGTTCGTGCAGTCCGCCACAAAGGTCAGCTCATGGGGGGACCGCGCCTTGATATCGAGGCCGATTTTTACGGAAGGTTCGCCGGGGAACGTCACCAGCACGAACGCGCCGATTCTGATGCCGAGGATTTCCGCGGCAACCGTGGGTTTGGGAGCGGCCTGATTTTCCGCCTGGTGTTTTCGCAGCAGATCGAGATTGGTCTGCACCCGCGTCAAGGCCTCCATGGTGTGGATATTTTCATTGTATAACCGCATGTTCTCGCGATTTTCGGCGTCCAGTGTTCTCAGGTTGTTTTGGCCCAGGGCATCTTCGTGCAGGTAGCGGTGCGCGTAATGGGAGGGATATTCTGGGGAGAGGCCATATTTTACCGCCAGAGGCAGGAACGTTTTCAGGTTGAGACTGGTGCCTTGTAGGGAATTGAGCAACCGCATTTGTTCGGCTTCCAGGCTTGCGATACGCGGGGCATGGTCGGCGCGGGGTAATTCCAGGGATTCGTTCATGACCACAAACCGTGTGTCTTCGTTGCAGGTGATGGCGCGCAGCGACCGCAACGCGCTCAGTCCCAAGAGATTTCCCAGTGGTTCCGCGTCCCGGGGATGGTCGGTATCCTTGTAAAAGGCCGGGTTGATGTCGCCCGCGCAGCCCTGCAGGAACAGCGCGATAGCATCCCCGCCCAGGTTTTCCTCGATGACTTTCGATGCAAAGCCGGTGATGTCCGCCGTAGTGGCATGGCTTGGCACGCCCAGTATGGGATGGCAGGCAAAGTTATAGATGACGGCGAGGGTGCGGCCATCCTGCCGGTCCAGGCGGAGGAGGCCTATTTCCGGGTCTACCGGTCCGATGCCGGCGATGGCCTCGTCGGGCGGCAGGGCATAGGCGTGCCGACTGTCCGCCTCCGCACCGGACTGCAACCGGAACCGGCGATTTTCCATGACGCGGTTTTCATGACCGCAGCCCGCGCCTGCAGTCACCGGTTCCATTCGCCCGGATGCCTCTCTTGCCACCTGAACCGTACGTTCCGCTACATCCGCGCAGACGGCCCCGTGACAGTGACTGGCATTGAACAGTACCTTTGCCGGGGGAATTCCCAGTTCCTGTTCCAGTCGCGCGCGGACCGCAGGCATATAGTCATTGCCGATACGGCCGATTGTCGCCACGGCGACGGCGTCCACCGTAATCAGGGCGAGCGTTTCGGTTTCGCTCTTAATCAGCAGGACCTTTACATACAAGGGGTCGTTGACCGGGCCCGCGTCATAGTCGGTGATGTCTATTTTGGCCGTGCCCGCGACAAGTTGACCGGCATGGGTCGCACCCGATGCAAGCAGGCCCGTTATGAGAAGCAACAAGGTGGCCGCCCTTTGATGCTTCAAGAAGACATAAAACATAGAGTGTACTCCCGCACTGAAAATCCGTGTACCGTGCTGCCGGACCCTATCGGCAACCTTTTAATTGAATACTATCATCTCTGTTCCGGGGAAAGAAAACGACGGTGCGTGTTATATTTTTTTGAATTCCGAAAAAACAGTCGGCCACTCCCCGTTTGCATTTTTCCGGTCCAGGCCGTTAAGATACGAGTATGGATGAGGCTGGTCCGTGAAATGGATCCCGGGGTGGTCCTGTCCAAAGGGAATAGACGGATTCATGGGGAAAATCACGCTTATTTGCGGCGCCCTGCATTCCGACCGCAGTGAACGTATCGACGCGCTCTGGAAGGACCACGGGGACCGTGCCGTATTGTTGACACCGACGCCGCGTCTGGCCTGGCTGCGCCAGGAAGCCTATGTACGCACCAATCAACTGCCCGGACTTTGGGGAAGCCGTGCCTGGGAACTGGGCGCGTTTGCCAAGGCGCTGTTGGAACAGTCAGGTATCCCGGTCCGCATGATTTCGCGGTTGGAACGGCGTATGATCGTGCGGGGAGTACTTGAACACCTCCGGGCGGATAATTTCCAGCCCTGTTATGACATCACCTCGGGCCTGGTAAAACATCTGGTGCAAATCATTACCCAGTTGAAACAGGCGGGCGTCGATCCTGCCTGTTTTCGGCGGGCAGTCATGTCGGGGGGGGAAGCCGAGGAGAATGACCCCCTTGTCGTCGCCGTATATGATGGATACCAGGAGGCCCTTTTAAAGGGCGGTTTGTATGATGTGCCCGGACTCTACTGGGCAGCGGAAGACTGCTGCAAAGAGGGCCATGTTTCGGTTCCCTGCGGCGCGTCCGTGGTGCTGCTGGACGGCTTTGACGACTTTACCCCGTCACAGCAGCGGTTCCTGCTGAGTCTGTCTCACCATGTTTCCCGACTGGTTATCGGCCTGAATTCTGATGTCGACCCGGACCGGGCGGACCTTTTCCATTTGCAGTGGCGGTGGACGGAATATTTTCAGAAACAGGCGGATGTTGAAGTTTTGACCTGCCAGACCCATACGCCTGTGACGGCGGTGCAGTATGCCGCAGGCGGCATTTTTGGCCGTAACATCCGTTCCATACCGGAATCGCTTACGCCTAATTTGCGAATCGTTCCCTGCGCCGACGCGCAGCACGAACTGGAATTCATCGGCCGTTCGGTCAAGTCCCTAATCACCGGTCAGCAAGTCGCGCCGGCTTCCATTGCGGTGGGGCTGACGGACATGGCGGAAAGTGCGGCCATGGTCCGTTCCATTTTTGACGGGTTCGGAATTCCCTGCACCTTCCGGGAAGGGACTCCCCTCCTTTTTACTCCGCCGGCCGCCGTCTTGATGCGTGTATTCGACCTGATTGGAAAATGGGAAACCCGGGACCTTGTGGCACTGATTACCTCCCCGCTGCTGCACACCCCGCCCGAACAGCGGAGAGCGGTGATGGTGTTTCCTCTTATTGCGCGAGAAACGGGTGTTGTCATGGGGCATGCCGCCTGGAAGGAGGCCCTGGAAGAATTGCAGGGGTGCAGGGCGGCATCTCCGGGCTGTCCTTCCCCTGCCATTACTCCCGAGGCGCTTGCTCTTTTCAGGCAGCGGGTGGAGTTGTTCGCTGCGTTTGAATCGCGTCTTCCGGAGAATGCGGTACTGGAAGCCTACGCCGGGTGGTGCGACGCGCTTATTGGAGCCCTGGGTATGGAGAAAGCGGTGGAGGCGGAGGAAAAAAACCTCGCAGCCGTGGCCGCCCTGCGGGGTCTTCTTCAATCCCTTGCCGAGGGTGTACCGGCGGACGCCCCGGTTTCTTTTGCCGATTTTGTCGTGATGTTGCGGGAAGGGATGGAAGAGACAACCCTGCCGCCGGACGGGCCTGCCGGGGGCGCCGTAGTATGCACGGATATGGACGGGTTGCGTTGCGAGAACTTTTCCCATATTTTCCTCGGCGGGCTGAATGAAGGCATGTTGCCCCGGTCGGCGCCGCGGAACGTTCTGTATACTGAGTTGGATTTGCCCCGCCTGCGGGGGAAGGGGGTGGACCTCGCCGGACGCCGCGAACATACTTACCGGGAGCGGCTGTTGTTTTACCATGCCCTGTGTGCGGCGCAGAAAACCCTGGTCTTGACCTGGCGGAAACAGGACAAGCAGGGCAGGGAATCACTGCCCAGTCCCTATGTAACGGAAATTGCGGACCTGTTTGCGGGTTCCCGGACCATCATGGACGAAGAACCGGGTCCTGATTGTTTTGTGCCCGGGATCGCGCATATCGCTTCACCCCGAGACTTGGCGAATGCCGTGTTCTACGGGAAGATTACCGCCGCCGAAACGGACTTTCCGGAGATTTTAGGGCCGGTTCGGAGGCTGGCCGCCATTGAGGAGGAACGCAACGGCCCTGCACCCTTTGGCCGGTATGACGGCGTGATCCAGGCGCCGGACCTGCTGGCGTGGCTTGGCGAAAAATTTGGCGCCGGGGCGCAATTCAGTACGGACGCCCTGGAAAGTTATATCGCGTTTCCCTTTCAATTTTTCCTGCGGCGCGTTCTACGGGTTCCGGAAACGGCTGAGGCCGAAGGCGAACTCGATTCCCTGCGGCGCGGCGCCCTGTTGCATGAAGTACTGCAGCGATTTCACCAACGATATTCGGGTCAAGCGGTTCCGGAGCTCCTGGCCCGGGACGATGCGGAAGCCCGGCAGTTCATGGACGACACGGTTGAGCAGGTATTTATCAGCAACGGCCGTGACCTGAAGCACATTCCGGTTCCCCTGATCCGGGTGGAGAAACAGCGTTTTGTCCAGGCGTTGCAACGCTATCTGAACCGGGAAGCACAACGTCCCACCGGATTAAATCCGTCTCATTTCGAGGTTGCCTTTGGTCGCGCGCCTCGAAAATCCGGAGACGCTCTTTCCAGCAAAGAAGCGTTTCTTTTGGATATTGATGGCGAGGCCGTTCCCCTTTCCGGCATCATCGACCGGATAGACCTCTCCGGCGACCGTGTGTCCATTATTGATTATAAGACCGCCTCATTTCCGGAGAAAGCGGATATCAAGTATGGTTTGTCATTGCAGTTGACTTTATACGCGTGGGCGGTGGAACGGTATTTGCTTCCCAGGCGCACCGTTGAAAGCGCCCATTACCTGCCCGTTTTCAGAGGGAAGCCCCGGGAAGCGTTGTTTCTGGACAAGGCGCAGGATGCCGGGAGCAGGGAGGAGACCGCTCTAAACCGTATCAAGGAAGCCGTCGCCGGGATTCGAAACGGATATTTTCCCCCGCTGCCGGATGCGCACTACGATCCGAAAAAGCATTCCTTGCCCTCCGCAGCCCGGTTTGAAGCCTGGCGCATACAACGAAAATTTCCGGAGCGCAATGTGATTGAAGAGACGGGAGACTGACCATGGCTGATAAACAAAAATCCGGAGGTTCTCCCGCCATCCGGGAAGACGCGGCTAACCCGCTTTCCCGTTTTACACCGGAACAAGTCAGGGCCATTGACGCACGGGACCCGCTGGTGTGCGTGGCGGCGGGCGCCGGTTCGGGGAAGACTACCATTCTTGTCGAGCGAATCGTGAAGCTGCTGGAAGAATTCCGAACACAGCCCGGCCGGGAACTCGGGCTGGACCAGATTGTGGCTATCACCTTTACCGATAAGGCCGCCGCCGAGATGAAGGCCCGGCTGCGCCGCAAATTCCGGGAGGCCGCCGATCCGGCGAATCCCGCTGATATGCATTTCTGGCGCGAGATGGAACGCCAGGTGGACGGCGCCCGGGTGAGCACCATACACGCGTTTTGCGCTTCCATTCTGCGTGAACAGGCGCTGAGAGTCGGCTTGGACCCGGACTGGGGGGTGCTGAGCGATGCCGAATCGGAACAGCTGGCGGAAAAGGCGGTGGAGGAAACCCTGTATCGCCTGCTGGAACGGGAAGACCCCGCCTGCTTCCGCCTGTCGCTGGAAATGAGCCGCAATCAGTTAAAGGATGCGTTGGCCTTCATGCTCGCCAATCGCTGGAAGTTTCAGACCTTTCCCGACGATGAACGCTATGCTTCACCGAAGGCCCTGTATGAGCGATGGACGGAGGAGTCGCCCGGCGCCCAGGAAGCGTTGCTGCGGGCCTTTCAGTATAATCAGGAAGCCCGCAGCCTTCTGGAAACGCTGGATGCCTTCGAGGGACAGTGCACCGAAGTCTCGGACAAGCGGGAATGCCAGCGCTGCGCATGCAGTGCCGTGTTGCAGGCCATGCTCGAGGGACAAGGGGGCTTGACGGAAATGCTGAACGGTTACCTCGCGGCGTATCCCCGCATGGGCGGCAGCAAAGACCACTGGCCGTCGCCGGAGAGGTATAACGCTTTAAAGGACGCGCTGACGAAAGCAAAAGACTTCTTTAAGAAGAAGTGCCTGCTCCCGGAACGGGACGAAGTGTTCGAACAGAAATCCGCGCAAATGACCTGCGATTTCATTCAGGTCGGTAATCAGGTCATGGGGGCATACCGGCAGCTCAGGCAGGGGCGTTCCGTGTTGGATTTTGAAGATATCATCAACGAAACCCTGGACCTGCTGCGCGGCGAACCCGCAGTGCGAGACCGCGTCGCCCGGGGGATTCGCTATCTGCTTATCGACGAATTCCAGGATACCGATAATCGCCAACTCGACATTGCCGAACTGCTGGCGATGACGGAGGAGGGCCCCCATCTCTTTATCGTTGGAGATGTCAAGCAGTCCGTTTATTATTTTCGCGGCGCGGAAGTGGACATTTTCAATCGTATCAGGGAAAAAACCCGCGAGCCTTTGACGCTGCCGGATAATTTCCGTTCCCTGCCGGGGGTGCTTCATTTCGTGAATGATTTTTTCCACCGCACCCGACTGCTGGATGCGGTAGAGGCCTATCGGCCCATGGGAATACACCGCCAATCTGATCGTGCTCCTTGCGTGGAATATTTTCTGCCCCAGTCCGCGGGGAAGGAGACCGCACCGGCCATGCGGGAACGGGATGTGACATTTATCGCCCGGCGTATCCTCGAATTGTGTGGCGGGTCGGCGCCCCTGCGCCTGACGGACGAGAAAAGCGGCCTCACCCGTGACGCGACCTATGATGACGTGGTACTGCTTTTCCGTCGGGGCTCTTACATGCATGAATATGAATCCGCCCTTCGGGAATTCCACATCCCCTATAACCGGATTTCCGGCGCAGGTTTCTTTCAGCGCCGCGAGATTCAGGACATACTCGCCCTGCTGCAGGTGCTTCTGGACCCTTGGGATGAAGAGGCGCTGGTAATCGTATTGCGCAGTCCGCTCATCGGGTTGTCCGATGAAAGTTTGATGCGTATGGCGCTGATGGAGGGCGGCATCGCGGCGGCGTTTCATTCAGGCGCCTGTCCCGCGTCTTTTGAACAGGACGAAGTGCTGGACGGTGCGCGTCGTCTTTTCATGGAACTGTATGAGCGGCGCGAAAGTGAACCGGGACACCTTCTGCGGCAGGTCTTTGCCCGGACCGGATACGAAGCGGTGCTGCTGGGCCGGCACCTGGGTCTGCAGCACGCGGCTAATCTGCGCAAGGTAATCCAGATGGCGGATGACTTTTCCCAGTCCAGGCCCTCGACCCTGGCCGAATTCACCCGGTATCTTGAAGATATCACGTTTCGCGAGCTGAAGGAAGGGGAATCCACGCTGCAATCCAGGGGGATGGGCGCCGTTACCTTGATGAGCATCCATAAGGCCAAAGGCCTGGAATTTCCGATTGTGTTCCTGCCCGAATGTTTTGCCAACGA
>JAKLHG010000579.1 GCA_022710255.1 Candidatus Hydrogenedentota bacterium | reverse complement strand
GAAGAGGCGGCCCGTCTTTCCGGCATCCCCGTGGCCCGCGTGAAACTTCTCGTGTATATGATTTGCGGCGGGCTGGCTTCGCTGGCCGCCGTGTTCCATTGCGCCCGGCTGACTGCGGCGGACCCGAACGCGGGCATCGGGTATGAACTTCAGGCTATCGCGGCCGTGGTTATCGGCGGGACCAGTCTCATGGGCGGCCGCGGCAAGGTGATCAACACGTTATTTGGCGTGGTCATCATTGCCGTGCTGGAAAGCGGCCTGGTGCAAATCGGCGCCCAGGAACCCGTCAAACGGCTGGTTACGGGCGCCATCATCGTGGCGGCGGTGATCATCGATTATTACCGTGGAAAGTTGTAGCCTGTATGGAACAACACTTCTTCCAACTGCGGAATTCACGGAACACACGGAAATCAAACAAGAAGCCTATTCCCTTGCCATGGCAGGTTTTTGAGTTTTTGTTGGACGGCATCAGACCGGGTCTGACCTTGTCGGATACGTCTGACGTTTCCGATATCATGCGTTATTTCCTGGGTGCACTGGACTTTTCCCCCAACTTCACGATTCTGCCTTGTAAACGATAAACTCTTTTCTGTTACTATACGACTATCCTTCCATTTTTTATTTCCGGCTGAAAAGCAGATATCATCCGGCATAACGTTTTGAATAACAAAGGTTTTTTATGACTCCTATGGAATCATCAGACGATCTCAGTATCGCGGGGCGGCGGTTTTCGTCCCGGCTCATGATAGGCACGGGCAAGTTTCCCAACAGCGAAGCGCTGCGTTGCGCCATTGAGGCGAGCGGGGCCGAAATCATTACGGTCGCCCTGCGCCGCGTCGATTTGGAGCATCCCGAATCGGAAAGCATCCTTCCCGCCATTGACCGGTCGCGTCAGCTGATTCTGCCCAATACCAGTGGCGCCCGCACTGCCGATGAGGCGGTGCGCCTGGCGCGGCTGGCGCGCGCGTCCTGCCTGGAACCCTGGATCAAACTTGAATTGACGCCGGAGGCCCGGTATCTGCTCCCCGACCCGTTGGAGACGCTCCGCGCGGCGGAACGCCTGGTCGCGGAAGGGTTTGTGGTCCTGCCCTATATCCAGGCGGACCCCGTGCTGGCAAAACGGCTCGAAGAGGCGGGCACGGCCACGGTCATGCCCCTGGGCGCGCCCATCGGGAGCAATCGCGGGCTGCGCACGCGGGACATGCTGCGCATTATCATCGAGCAATCGAACATTCCCGTGGTGGTGGATGCCGGCCTCGGCGCGCCGTCTCACGCGGCGGAGGCCATGGAGATGGGGGCCGACGCCGTACTGGTCAATACGGCCTTGTCGGATGCCCGTGACCATGGCGCCATGGCAAAGGCCTTTGCCATGGCCGTGGCTGCGGGGCGCATGGCGTATCTGGCCGGGCTCGGCCCGACGCGGGAAACCGCCGAGGCGTCTTCCCCCCTGACAGGATTTCTTTTCGAGAACAAGAACGGGTGACCCCATCAGGAACGGGTCCATACAACGCCTGGACGGGTATCGCCTTCCTTTTGCCACCGCCTGCCACCCTGAAAAAGTCCCGCCTCACCCCTCTTTGCCGCTGTTTTTCTACAGTTCGTCCTCGTTCAAAATCTCATAGCGGTAGCCCTGTTCCGTGAGGAACAACTGACGTTTCATGCTGAAGTCCTGGTCGCAGGTGTCCTTGGATACCAGAGAATAGAACCGGGCAATGGAGCCCCGGTCGCTCTTGGGGCGGAGGATGCGTCCCAGTCGCTGCGCTTCCTCCTGTCGGGAACCGAAAGTGCCGCTCACCTGGATGGCCACGTTGGCATCGGGCAGGTCGATGGCGAAGTTGGCCACCTTGGACACGATCAACAGTTTGATTTCCCCCGTGCGAAAGGCCTGGTACAATTCCTGGCGCCGCCGCACCGGCGTTTGCCCCGTGATAATCGGCGCATTGAAATGCCGTGCCAGCTGTTTTAACTGGCTGAGATATTGCCCGATGATAAGCACATTGTCCCCGCGATGGCGTTCCGCCAGGGCCTCGCACAAGGCAATCTTGTGCGGATTGGTGGAGGCGATGCGGAATTTGTTTCTTTTCGGCGAAATGGCGTATTCGAAGCGCTGATCGGCAGGCAGGGGCGTGCGGATTTCCGTGCACAGCGCCTCGGCTATCCATCCCTGTTTTTCGAGCACTTTCCACGGAACGTCATATTTCTTGGGACCGATCAGGCTGAACACCTCATCCTCACGCGCATCTTCGCGAATCAGAGTCGCGGTGAGGCCCAGCCGTCGTTTGGCCTGAATGCCTGCGGTGGCGCGAAACACGGGCGCCGGCAGCATATGCACTTCGTCGTAAATAATGAGCCCCCATTGGCCCTGGTCGAAAATGCCGAAATGGGTGAATTCGCTGTCTTTTGTCTTGCGGGAGGTAAGCACCTGGTAGGTGGCAATGGTGACGGGCCGGATGATTTTTTCATCCCCGCTGTATTCTCCGATGTCCTCGTTGCGGAGGGTGGTCTTGTCGAGCAGCTCGCTTTTCCACTGGCGCAGGGCGACCGTGTTGGTCGCCAGGATCAGCGTGTGTGTCTTTACCGCGGCTATCACGCCGATGGCGACGATGGTCTTGCCGGCGCCGCAGGGCAGCACGATGACCCCGCTGCCGCCGCGGTTGGACCCGTTCAGGTAGAAAGCGTCCACCGATTCCGTCTGGTATCTGCGCAGGGTGAAAGGCCGTCCGCTCTGGCAGGTTTCCCGCAAGGTGATTTCCAGCGGCGCCCCGTCCGCATACCCGGCCAGGTCCTCCACGGGAAACCCCAATTTCGTCAGGGCGCACT
>JAKLHG010000578.1 GCA_022710255.1 Candidatus Hydrogenedentota bacterium | reverse complement strand
GCCTGCGCCGCATCCCGCTGCTCCAGGCGTTCCGCGAATGTGACATGAATGAGACCATATCGGCGCGGGCGCGCCGTGCCGCGGCGGAATTGGTCGATATCATCGACGCACTGGCCCGGGACGCGCAGGTACAACCCGTCGCGGGCTTGGTGGAAACCCTGTTGGAGCGCATCAATTACCGCCAATACGTGGAACAAAGCGACGAGAAGGAATTGCGCAACCGCATCGAGGTGGTCAATGAGTTCATCGTCGCTTGTGGCCAGCATGATTCCCGGGACCAGGGGGGGCTCGGGGGATTCCTGCAGGACCTTGCCCTTGTTTCCGACGTGGACAACTGGGAGGACCGGGGCGACACGGCAACCTTGATGACCTGCCACTGCGCCAAAGGGCTCGAGTTCGACCATGTCTACCTTATAGGCCTTGAAGAAGACCTCTTTCCCCTGTCCCGGTTCGGCGATGAAGGAGATGACCTGGAGGAGGAACGGCGCTTATGTTATGTCGCCATGACCCGGGCCAGGAAGACCCTGACCTTGACTGCTGCCGAAAAACGCATGCTATATGGAGTCACGAATAATGGCCGACGGCCAAGCAGGTTCCTGAGCGAGGCGGGATGGGAACGGCTGATGACCGTAGACTTTTCCGGAGAACCCAAGGACAGGCCGAAAAAAGCCCGGGCCGCCGGCTCCCCCGTCGGCGCGCCTGCCGCCGCGCCCGCGAACGGCGCTTCGGGCGCCGCGCTGGGGACGGGGGATGTCATCCAGCATGTGCGCTTCGGCCGTGGTGTTGTATTATCTGTCAAGGGCGCGGGGCTGAAATTGCGGGCGCGGGTCCGCTTCGACAGCGGCCGGGTCGCCGATTTGCTGGCAGCCCAGGCGCCGATTGAGATCATTAAGCGGCGATAACAGCAGGAGGGATACTTGTGGATTTGGATGAACTGCGAGCGAAAATAGACGCCCTGGACGCCCGGATTATCGAGGCGCTGAATGAACGCGCCAAGGCCGCCCAGGCTATCGGAGAACTGAAACGCTGTACGAATGTGCCTATCTATGTGCCGGAACGCGAAAAAACGGTATTCTCCAAACTGGCGCAATGCAATGTGGGCCCCCTGGACGACAAGGCCATTCAATCTATTTACCGGGAAATCATCAGCGCCATCCGCGCGCTGGAAAAACCCACAAGCGTGGCTTTTCTCGGGCCCAAGGACACGTTCAGCCACATGGCCGCCCTGCGCGTTTTCGGCGTGGCCGCGGAGTACCTGCCCCTGCCATCCTTTCTCGATGTGTTTACCGAGGTGGAACGCAAGCGTATCGATTACGGTATCGTGCCTGTGGAGAGTTCCATGGGCGGCTCTGTAAGCGATACCCTGGACAGCTTCATTTCTTCAAATTTGAAGATTGTAAACGAGGTTCTGTTGCACATCACCCAGAACCTGTTGTCCAATTGCCCCATGAAGGAAATCCGGCGTGTCTATTCCAAGGATAACGCCATACTCCAATGCCGCAACTGGCTGCGTGCCAATCTTCCCGGTGTGGAACTGATTGAAACCAGCAGCACCGCCGAGGCGGCGCGACGCGCCTCAGGTGAAGCCCATGCCGCCGCGATTGCAAGCCGGCTCGCCGCACAGACCTACAGCCTCGATATCCAATGCGAGCGC
Organism: Candidatus Hydrogenedentota bacterium; assembly: GCA_022710255.1. Lineage (GTDB taxonomy): Bacteria > Hydrogenedentota > Hydrogenedentia > Hydrogenedentales > CAITNO01 > JAAYBJ01. The sequence goes on along the minus strand of JAKLHG010000578.1, from coordinate 1,180 downwards.
ATTGAAGATGTACCCCATAATTACACCCGCTTTGTCGTTATAGGACACCAGGCGGTCAAACGCACCGGCGACGATAAGACCGCCATCCTGGTTTGGGTCAAAGATAAGCCGGGCGCCCTCTATAACATGCTGCTTCCTTTTGCCAGGCATAACATCAACCTGACCCGCATCGAGTCGAGACCTTCCCAGCAAAAAGCGTGGGAATACGTCTTTTTCATTGACTTCCTGGGACACGTGGAAGATGCTGTGGTCCAGGAAACGCTCGAAGAAGTCGGCGACCATGCCCGCAACCTGAAAATACTCGGCTCTTTCCCACGCGCGGAACTGCAGGAATAACGGTTCCGTATCGCCTCGGGGCTGTGGAAGTTCAAGGACGATGGGTACGGGGAATGGCCTTGGTGAAACAAATTCGTCCTTGCGCGCTTAGGGTCACTTTTGGCGCACCTGGCTGAATAAAGGCAAACACGCTAAATCCCTCACCGCGAGCGAGGCGAAGTGATCTCAGCATAAAACACGCTTGCCGCAAACAAGATTGCTTCATTCCATTCGCGCCGACGGCTATTCGTGCATTGTATGCAGGGCCGGGACAAGCGCCTTTCCCGGCAGACGCATCTGTGCCTGGGGTGCCCATGAATCCCGTGAATGCGGTCGTGGCGCGGTTGCGGACAACCGCGCCACGACATTTACAGGAGGCGGAAAGAAAGGGCTATTCTTTGGGTACCCGTATGATCGTAATGTCGGGATCGTTATTGCCTCGGATGAATCGCACCAGTAGCGCTTTTCCGGGCTCAGCTGCGGTCTTCATCGTCTGGAAGAATTCCGCGGGGCTGGTGATGGGCTGCTGCGCCACCTCGATGATGATGTCACCTTCGGTCAGCCGGGCTTCTTCGGCTGGGCTGCCGGGCTCCACTTCGACAACCACAACTCCCTTGGTGGAACTGACAATCCCGAGACGCTCAAGGATGTTCTGGCTGAGTTCACGCACCTTCAGTCCCAGCACAGACTCTTCAGTCGCCTTCCGGTCGGCCACCACGTTGCGCTCCGTCAAATTTACGTCCACTTCAATGGCGGCACGGTCGCGCCAAATCTCCAGTTTTACGGTGGTGCCCGGCGTGTGGGCCGAAATCTTGCGCACCAGATCGCTGGCGCTGTTTACTTCTTCCCCGTTCACCTTGCGGAT
>JAKLHG010000577.1 GCA_022710255.1 Candidatus Hydrogenedentota bacterium | reverse complement strand
CGCCCTTCCTGACTTCGGGGCGCGCAGGGATTCTTCTGGCTTTGATACTGCTGGCGGGACTGGCGGTTCGTCTGTCTTACCTGTATGAACTGCAGGAGCACCCCGATTTTCAGATCCCTATGTATTTCCAGGTGGACATGGGGTTCATAGACAATTCCGCCCTGGACCATGCCCAAAACGCGCGGGCCTTGTTGCATCTGCCGCCGATTGAACCGCAGTTCGAACGCAACATCGTTTGGCGGCACAACCCGGGCAACCCGCAGCTCCGTCCGCCCCTTTATACCTTTTTTCTGTCCGCCCTCTATTTTATCCTGGGCGATTCCCAGTTCGGCGTGCGGCTGGCGCAGATGTTGCTGGGGTTGGGCAGCGTGCTACTCGCCTATTTCCTGGGCGCGAAGATCTACAGCCGGGGGGCGGGCCTGCTGATGGCGGGGTTCATGGCGTTTTACTGGCCCTTTATTATTTATGAAGCCAACCTGCACGAGCCCGTGATGGTGATATTCTGTTCGTTGCTGTTTCTGAATGCCGCGCTCTGGTGGCTGCGCCGTCCGGGCCGGGGCCGGGCCCTTGGCATGGGTCTCGCCTGCGGGTTTTACACCATCGCCTCGGCCGCCGTCATCCTGTTCCTGCCCGTGCTGCTGTGCTGGTCGGTCTGGGTGCTCCGAAACAAGGCGGGGCAAGCGGGTGCAGGCCCGGCCGACCTGCGGCGTCCGTACTGGCTGAGCGTCCTGCGCCAGGCCGCGATCATTTTGATGGCCTTTTTCATCCCCATTTTACCGGTGACCCTCCTGAACTATTGCGAATCCGGCCGCTTCGTGCTCAACAGTTTCGGCCAGGGCATTACCCTCTATATCGGCAACCAGCCTGAGTCTCAGGGTTACCTGCATGGCGCGGATGAATTGCTCGACGTTTACTTGGGTGAAGAATATCAGGCGTTGCGGGTGGATGAAAAAGTGGCGCGCATTGACGACTGGTGGCGTTGGGCAGCCCTGGCGCGCCAGGCGGTGCGGGATCAGATCCTTGAACATCCGGGATGGTTCCTGAAATTGTGCCTGAAACGGGCGGCCCTCTTCTGGACGCCTCGCGAGATTTCGCAAAACATCACCGAATACGCCGACCGACTCTTCTCGCGCACCCTCTACCGCATCCCAGGCAATTTCGCGGTCATCTTCGCCCTGTTCATCGTTGGACTGATAGACTATCTCCTTGTTGGCTTGATCTATGTGCTGCGTGGCGACAGAAACCCAAATACGAACGGCAGGAAGGAGAACCGGCTGAACCGCGCGGGGTATGCCCTTGTTCTCCTTCTGATTCTGGTGTGGTATGCGCCCTTCCCGTTCCTTTGGATTTCGGCCCATTTCCGGGCGCCCATTCTTCCGGCCGTCGCTGCCTTCGCTGTCCTGGCCTGCTGCAGAATCCGCTACTATTTCAAGACGCGCCGATGGGGACCTGCGATTATGGGCGCCGCCGTGGCCATACAGATTGCCGTGGTGCTCTATTTGATGCCTGTGTCCTATGACGACGATATTCAGACGTGGCTGTATTTCCGCACCCAGCACTATGCAAAACACAAGGAACCCGAAAAGGAGCTGGCTGTCGCCGAACGGGTCATGGAACGCGCGCCGGACCATTTGTTTGCCCGGCGTATCTATGCGCAGGCGCTGCTCGATGCGGGAAGAAAAGAGGAAGCCTTGGCGGCTCACGAGCAACTGCTGCCCGACCTGAAAGAGAACGCGCCGGCCGCCGACGCCGCCGAAGTTATCGGGTTGCTGCAACGGGAGTTCGGCAACAATTCCGCCGCCCGGGAGGCGTTCCTGCAGACGCTTCAACACGAACCCAATCGGCCCGTCGCCCTGCACGGACTCGGCAACATCGCCTTTGAAAACGGGAACCATCAGGAAGCGGTGCGATATCTGGAGCACGCCCTGCAAGTGGAACCCACGAACTCCAATACCTGGTTTCTGCTCGGCATGGCCCGCGCCGCCGCCGGCGATGTTACCCGCGCCGAAGACGCCTACCGCGAAGGGATGCGGGTAGGCCCCGAAGACGTATGGCCCGCCATCGGCCTGGCCAATCTGCTTGCCGAGGCAGGAAGAAGGGACGAAGCCTGCGCCCTGTACGATCATGCCCTCAGCCTAGACCCCAAAAACGCCCAGGCCCGGCAAGGCCGCGAAGAACACTGCACCAAGCCCCCGCCTCCAGCCCCGCCAAACTAATTATTCCACTTCACCGTATGATGTCTGACGGTGTCCGGTGCTGTCCGACAACGTCCGACACGGTCCGATAAAACTCTCGCCTGCCGCGCCTTCTCAGCAATACATTTTTTGACTGCAACGGTATTTTCTGCTAGACTAGAATTCCCCACTGAGCGGGACTAACTCAGTTGGTAGAGTGCCAGCTTCCCAAGCTGGATGTCGCGGGTTCGAACCCCGTGTCCCGCTCCATCTTTTTCCCCTGTATTTATTGTTTTTTTTGCGGTTTTTTGGGCATTTTCGTTGTGTTCTTCAAATCTCGGAAATGTGCTGTTATGGGCCTCAAAATGCCCCGAATTCCCCCCACCGAGTGGTAAATAAGGTGGTAAGTTTTTTATACCCCCTTGGGGTATGTCGTTCATAACTTGCTCTTGGGTGCATGTCCCTGGAGCGGGGAGTAGGTCAACCGCGTTCCCGAGTTCTTCCAGACCCACATGAGCATAGACCTTCAGGGTTAACCGCGGGTCTGAATGCCGCGCCGCCTTCGCAACCGTCACCATGCTCGCTCCTGTACCCAAATCCGCACGTAAGAAACCGAGTTGTTGGCGTAAAGTCAATAAGGACAAGGAACGTAGAAGCGGCATCCTGC
>JAKLHG010000576.1 GCA_022710255.1 Candidatus Hydrogenedentota bacterium | reverse complement strand
CAGTTAAGACAGTTGAACCAAGAACAAGAAAGCGTTCACCAAAAGAACCATTTTACAGAAACTTCTTGACACAGGCGTTACAAGCATTAATTGCAGGTGATATTGTATAATGAAATTCATATGATGGCAAAAACAAATTTTCTTGTGAGCGTATAAACAATGGAACATCTTAACAGGAGGAACGGATATGCGGTTACGCGCAATTATTGTTTGTGGTGTTATTTCAATGGTTGCCTTTATGCCTGTCGTGTTCACGGAGGAACTGGAACAGGCAGTAGAGAAAGATATAACGAAAATATCTGAGATAAAAACATTGACGCTATCCCTGCCTGAAACAATACGACAAAAAGACACTATTCCGTCCAAAGATTTTGAAGCCCGGGTTGTAGGCGCAGGAGGCAAAGTCCTGTTTATATTTGAAGACGACCGGCCTTTCGCACAATGTCATGCCAGCACCATTGTTGAAGCGGGGGATGGTTCCATGGTTGCCGCCTGGTTTGCGGGTACCAAGGAAAAACATCCCGATGTAGGCATCTGGATGTCCCGTTTTCTGGACGGAAAATGGACCGCGCCACACCTCGCTGCAAAGGTAAAAGAATGCGCCCATTGGAATCCGGTACTATTTATCGACGCTGAAAGAACGCTTCATCTATTTTTTAAAGTTGGCCCCGAAATTCCACAATGGCAGACCTGGTGGATGTCCTCGAAAAATCACGGGGCGACTTGGTCGGAGCCTCGTGAACTGGTCCCCGGCGATGCGGGCGGCCGTGGACCGGTAAAGAACAAGCCCATTATACTTTCCGGCGGCAGCTGGCTTGCACCCGCAAGCACTGAATACAGGTTGTGGGAGGCGTTTGCGGATCGTTCCGAGGACCAGGGTGCGACTTGGCGCCGCTCCGCTGATTTCCAGGTGGACCGTAACGTGTTCAAAGGTAAGGGTGCCATTCAACCTACGTTCTGGGAGTCCGCACCTGGACGGGTCCACGCTTTGCTGCGTGCCTGTGCAGGAAGCGCGTGGCGTTGCGATTCAGAAGACTACGGTAAAACATGGACTCCCGTTCGTGAAGCGGGGCTGCCGAATAATAATAGCGGTCTGGATGCTTTGCGGCTTGACGATGGCCGGGTATTGCTGGTATTCAATCCCATCGGCAAAAATTGGGGACCGCGCACACCGCTTTCGTTAGCTGTTTCCGGTGATAACGGTGATACATGGGATTTATTCGCCCATTTCGAGGACGACCCGCCGGAAATGGACCTGGAATATTCCTATCCTGCCATCGTACGCACCCGCCATGGTATTGCCGTATCCTATACCCATAATCGCGAGCGTGTCCGCTGCTGGCTTATCCCTTTTGCGGCATTATAATTCAAGTGCCTGAGGGTGCGATAATACAACAATCCCAATGTCACGCCGGATATTGCATATAGACATGGACGCTTTTTTCGCGTCTGTGGAAACGGCCTTGAACCCCGTTCTGCGTGGGAAGCCGCTTATTGTCGGAGGTAGTGCCGATGATGCACGAAGCGTTGTTTCCAGCGCTTCTTACGAAGCGCGCAGGTACGGGGTCCGCTCGGCCATGCCCATTGCTCAGGCCAGGAGGCTCTGTCCTGAAGGTATCTTCATCCCCTGCAGCCATGGCGTATACGGGGAAGTATCCAGACGCATAGAAGCCATTTTGGAGACCGTCACTCCCTGCATACAAATGGCGTCTATTGATGAAGCCAACCTGGACATCACCGGCTCCATACATTTATTCAATAATGAGGCCGCCTTGGCGGCCCATTTGAAAAAACGTATTGAGGAACGAGAGCACATTACCGCGACGGTGGGCATCGCCGCTAATAAAATGGTTGCAAAGATTGCCGCCAATATCTGCAAACCGGATGGCTATCTGTCCATAGACAATGGCATGGAACGAGCCTTTCTCGCGCCATTATCCGTGGGTGTATTGCCCGGAGTCGGGCCCAATACTCGGGAAAGCCTGGAAGGAATGGGCATCATGATGGTGCGGCAAGTGCTGGAAACCCCGGAACCGATGCTGGCAAACCTGATGGGTTCTCACGGCGCGAGATGCCTTAAGGACGCAGCCATGGGAATGGGAAGTGATATCATAGAAACGCGGCAAAAGCCGAAATCCATCAGCCGCGAAACGACTTTTTCTACAGATGAACTGGATTGGGCCAAAATTGAACCTGTTCTTTTTCGTTTGACCGAACAATGCGCTTACTCGTTACGTTCGGAAGGGCTTGAAACAGGCCGTGTAACGCTTAAAGTGCGCTACAGCGATTTCCAGACGAAAACATTCACATTTTCGCTACCTGAGCCAAGCGGATTGGACAGTGCTCTTCTTAGGGCACTACGAGAACTTATTCCGAAAGGTAAAGCGCGCCGTGCGCGGGTTCGTCTCATCGGTGTCAACTTGTCTGCATTGTCATATAGTCAACATCAGATGGAGTTATTCGACCGCGAACGGGAAGAAAAATGGGAACGCACCATGCGAAGTGTGGATGCTGTCCGCGATAAACTCGGGTTTGGTTCCGTGGGGCTCGGAAGCGCCCTTTGTACAAATGGGAATGATATGCGTTCCGGCCGGCGGAAAAAGGGTACGGACTGCGGCAAATAAAACTCAACAGGTAACTTCCCAAAACAAGCCCTTTGCACAGTCGGCAGTACGTTGGTATCCCCTTGAACAATGTTGATATTAATGTTGAAATACCAACATCTTACGCACTGACCAGTGTTCATAAATTCGTCATAAGATGCAAGGGTAATTGGAGGGGTATGAATCGTCATAAAGCGTGGGGCTTTTCTTCAAAGGTTGCTTGTGTTGCTGTCAGCCAACATTGTAC
>JAKLHG010000575.1 GCA_022710255.1 Candidatus Hydrogenedentota bacterium | reverse complement strand
GTCGAGCAGGGCGCAGCAAGCACCTCGCGCTCGTTCGGCATCCGCAACATCGGCGCGCAGGCGCTCACGCTTTCGGGCCTGAGCGCGCCTGCGGGATACATCGAAAGGTCGCGCATGGGTTCCATATCGATAAGAGGAATATCCAGGGACGTGCCGGGAATGCGGAATCGTGAGGTGTCGGCTGCGCTGAAACCGGTCGCTTCGGGCACAAAAAGCGTGATGATGCCATGTAATGTGGCTGGTACGGAACTGAACAGGCTTTCAAGGCTTGTTAGATGTTCCGGACGCAGCAGGTTGGCATCGAACAGCCAGACCTTGGTGTTTTCATAAAAGTCCGCTGTATTCTTGGGCGAAACAATCCAGGCGGCGCTGTTGTGTTTCGTTGAAAATACTCCCAAAGTAATGCAGGTTTGCATGGCTTCGATCACGGTTTCCCGGGAGTGGAGCGTGTCCAGGGTCAGAAAGGGGGCGAGGTTCACGGCCTGGCTTCCCAGGATGTCTTCTATCCCTGATGCCAGTGCCTCCGTGACGTTGCTGACGCCCTTGTTGAATATGGATTCCAGGAAAGGAAGCGCCGGCAAAGGCGTTATACCCGCGGTCTCAGCCCGCTGCCACGCATGCCTCAGCGAACTTGCGGCAAAGCCCCCGGCAAAACGCGCCATGCGCTCCTTGTCCGCCGTGGCATAGTGCAGGTGCGCCTCCAGGTTGTAGGCATGGTGCGCGGTGAATGCCTGTCCCGCGAAAAACTGGTCGAAGAGGGAGATTCGGTCTTGCAGGTCCAGTTCTTCGCGCATCACGTAGTCGCAAATTTCGCGGGATTCCGCCGCCAGCGGTGCGGCACCCATGGCTGAGAGCGCCTGAAGCAGCCGTCCTTGTTGTTCCTCTGTCAGGGTCGCGGGGGCCGCGCTGTTCATCAACGCGAACAGGGCGGCAGTCAGGCATAAACACCATTTCATTGCCGTACACTCCCGAAGTCACAGTTGCAGTAAATCTATCCCGCGGAAACGCTGTAACGCGGCCTGCATGCAGGTCGATAATGACCGTACCAGAATACCATAAAAACATCCGGGAAAGGCCCTGCATAATGGATACCCGCATCTGCGGCTCTCTTTTCGGGCCTTTATTACGGTCCGCAGCCGTCTTGTGCTACTGCTCTTTTTCCGCTCTGTGCCGCGCAATCTTTTCTTTCAGGCATTCAAACATGATCCGCGCTTTTTGTTGGATACCGCTCATGTGCATGTGACAGGTATCCGTAAATATATTCGCGCCGCCTTTAATGCCTTCCGACACGGGGATGTAGTAGGCCCCTTCCCGCTCGCAAAATGCACGGGCGGCCTCGTTGAAAGCGTCGGCGGAGAGTATGTAATCATCCAATTGCATCTGGATCGCCAACGGAATCGCGAAAATGTTGCGAAACCAGTACTTTTCCTTTTCCGGCAGACTGGCGATATCCGGATATGCGAAGCTGGATAAGGCGAAACGCGCTCCCCTCGCCTGTGTCCGCTCACATAATTCCTTCAGGGAAGGCATGAGCATGGCTTCAATTTCTTCGCGGTAGTTCGTTTTTGTGGGCATCATCGGGGACCACAAACGGCGGAGACGGCGGGTAAGAAATTGCGATTTAACCAGTACATCGAGGATATTCTTCCGCCATTCCGAGCGAAGCACCGTCTTCTTCAATACGCTGTTCATGAGGTCGCCAGTATCGTTGACGTAATTATAGTGGATGACCAAATCAGGTTCGAGGGCAAGGCATTCATCGTATTGGAATACTTGCCCCCTTATGGAACCCCCATCAACACCGCAGTTGATGACTTCTATCGCGTTCGTGTTGAAGTGATCGCGCAACAACTGCTGGAGTATCTTGGGGTAGGTGAGATCATTTCGTGGACCTTCCACGGTCGTGGAGCCGCCAATGCAGACGATGCGGTATACCCCGGGAGGTTTGGGAACGGTGACTTCTTCATCGCGAAATCCCCGGCTGTTCGTCCAGAATTCCGATTTCGGATACTGGGGATAAGCGTCGGTTTCATAATAATCGGGACGATACCCGCCCACGAAAGCCCGCCACCGCCACGGTATCAATATCACAAAAACTTCAGGGGAGGCCATTCCCGGTTTCTGAAAAGGATGAAACATGAACCGGAACCCGGCATCGGGAAAATCGGGGAGGGGAATCACATAATCGATATAAGGGCCCAGGCTGCCATAGACATGCGGTTGGGGTGGCTTTGGATGGCGCCATTCATCCACCGCCAGATGAAATCTGGAAAGCACATCCGCCCCGTATTCCGGGTGTTTTCGGTCGGTCATTTGCGAAAGATGGGGAACTTCATTTGCTTTCCGGGCAAGTTGTACCGTCATTTCCGGATGGGAAGCACCATATCGATTGAGAATGCCGCCTTCCATATCACAATGTAAAATAAGCCCCTCCCATTGTTCTGCCAGTGCCTGCAGTCCGGCTTGGGATGTGTTTTCCAGCGTCTCCGGAACCGGGTACTTTGCTTCAATCTCCGCAGGCGGGCGGGGTGAGGTGTTCCTTGTTTCTTCAAAGAGTATCTTATCCTGACGTTCCGCCTCGCTGATTATGGGCGATGCATAGTCGAAGAGTTTGTTGTGATGGGTCCTGGCGCGTTCCCAATGCTCACATATCATGAAAACCACGGATACCCAGAACAGCAGGGCCGCTGCCCAGAATATTAGTTTTGCCACTCTATTCATAATAATAATCCAAATGCCAAACGGGAAGTTCAAGTGAGTTCTAAGACCAATGTCAGGCGCCATCAGGTTACGTCGGCCTATTGTAAAGGCTGCTACGGGACCTAAACAACATGCCTGACTGGACCATGCAAAAAGAAACCCCTAAATCC
>JAKLHG010000574.1 GCA_022710255.1 Candidatus Hydrogenedentota bacterium | reverse complement strand
CGCCTTTCACATCTTCAACTGCCATTTGCACAATTAACCATGTCCGCAGTGGCGCGGACGTGCAAAACGCCCCCGCGGGTATTACCCGCAGGGGCGCTGTAAACAGGTTACGCTGAAAAAGGGGCTAAATTAGTTTGCCCCGCTGAAAATACCAATGATGTTGGCCAAACTCGGCAGCACGGGTTGCGTGCCGCCCAAGTCCATGCTTGCCGTATTGTCCGTTCCGGGTGCTGGCGCAACGTAGGGAATCCAGTCCACGTGGCCGTCCATGAACAGCACATTGCAGCCGCCGGGCACGTGGTTGAAGAAAGCCACCGCGCGGCCGTAATTGCCGAACATATCCATCATGGCGAACAGAGTACTTTGCGCCATGGCGGAAGTCTGGGGGTTGTTGACATCGGTAATCATGAAGCGTTCGTTGCCTTCCTTGAGACGGTAAATGGTGTCGCCCGCGCCATTACCCAAGCCAACCGTCACATCAAAATCCTTGTCGGCGACGCGACGCAACATGACACCTGAAGGCGAGTCGCTCAGATGCGCCAGCGCTTCGCCCAGCATGGCATCGATCGTCGCTCCGAACTGCGCCGGCACCAGGCCGCCTGCGGGCATGGTGAAGCTAAAGGCACCCGCGGCCGCGCTGAGATTGGTAAAGGTACCGATATCCACTGGCGGCAGATAGGGCTTCTGCAACAGGTCGAACATCCAGCCAAGATAGACATAGCTGTTGCCGGCCATCCAGTTCTTCCCCGCTTTCCAGAATACCCAGTCGCCGTTGGCGTCCTTCATGCTGTCCACATCTTCCTCCGCATCGGACGGGCAGATGCAGATGGAGGGGTCACTGTTGTAATTGGGATACCAGGCAGTTACCAGCGGCGCGGGCGTGAGTTCCAGCGCATCGGGACTGCCGCCGATGGTGAGCGCCGGCCACCCTGCGGCGTTCTGGTTGGTAATCTGTATCGGCGGCCAATAGTCCTTCTGTTCATCCGCGTACAGTTTGAAGATGGTGCCCCATTGCTTCAGGTTGTTCTGACAGGATTTGCGCCGGGCCGCCTCGCGCGCGCGCGCCAGTGCCGGCAGCAGGATGGCCGCAAGAATGCCGATAATGGCAATCACGACCAGCAGCTCAATCAGGGTAAAGCCTTTTCGTTTCATCATACCTTCTCCTTTCATCTTACAGTTAAAAAACGCTTACCTCTTGCAGGTACCCAACACAACGCTTTCTCGTAACAACATGAACACAGCATCTTTATATGACTCATGTTCATTTTACCATAATTGATGCTTTAAATAACAAAGAAATTCGGCAATCCTTTCGCCACAACAAACATTGATGCCAAATTACAGACCTTGTCACATGCCCACGTGCGACAGCCAACACAAGGACGGCTCTTGACCCGGGGATGAATCTTAACCCTGTCTTAATTTGGACAGCAGTGTTTTTTTAATCCAAGTTAATCCATCGGCCCTGTCGGTGAGAATTCACAAGGATAACGCAACAGCACTTAATGCTGGGCTTCAGTAGGCGTACCTTCCCAAGTGCGCCATAAGGGGCAATTCCTGTACTTGTGGAATTATGGCGCACCTGGGAAGGTACGCCTACTGCGCGCATACGAATTATTCAGGCAACTATGAACGAGGAGAGGAATGGGTGGCGTTTCTTTTGGGCGATGAAAAACAAAACCAAAAAATACAACCCTAATCTGGACAGGAGTAAAGCGCTATCAGGCTATAGCATTCCGGTTCTTTCGCGCCAACGGACCTGCATCAAAGTAACAACTGCTTATGCGCGTAAAGACTGGTATGACGCAGGTTGGGGCACAATAATGACTGGCTGGAAGACATTGAGAGTATTATACTCTATTGCCGTTGACCAGGCCCTTTTTAGAAGCCTTCCTCATACCTCTGGCCATGCCGGGAGGTCTAAGATTTTGCGTCAATACACATGTTCCGGCAGATGGGTGAAAAATTATCGAACGGGAACAACGTGGATGTCCTTTTCTACATGAAAATACAAGGCAGTTCCGTTGTCCGCAACAGCGACATCCTCGATTGTTCCCTCAGGAAGGAGCATGCGCTGTACAAGCCGACCTGTTCCAACTTCCCAGAGCGTTCCCTCAGCGAAATGGTCTGCGTTGTACGCAAAGGCCCAGGCGCCGTTTTCACTGCATTTCCAGAGGTTGTTGATGCATCCTTCCGCATTTCGTTTTTCCGGCAACTCCGTTTCAATGGCGTGAAGCATGGCCCCGGACTTGGCGTCCCACACGCGCAGGACCTTGCCCGCAGCCATGGTAATGACGTGGTTCCCCGCAGCGGAAAAGGCGCCTGACAGGCGGGGAGTTTCCTTGAAACTGTCGGTGAAACGCCCGGCAACCTCCGTGGTCTGGTGGAGTACGCCCGATACCATGTCTTCCTCCCGCTCCTCATCGGCCGTTAAAAAACGGGACGGTTCGGTAAAGGTATGTATCTTGGCGCCTTGTTCCACATCGTACAGGAATGCCTCGCCCGGGCGCATAAAGAGCAGGCGGGTTCCGTCCGGCGAAAAACACAGGCTGGTCTGGTGATGGGGACAGGTCATTGTTTCCAGGTCGCTGCTTTGTTTTACCCGGCCCTCTTCCAGCGTTATCAGTTTCAAGGCATCTACGGCGCCGACGGCCACATACTTGTTGTCCGGTGAAATTTCCACATAGGCAATTTCCTCCTCCTCTTGTTCCACAAGAGGAACGTATTGGCCGGTATCCACCTGCCCCAGGAACACCTTGCCGTGGGGATCACTGTTATAAATAAGATACCGCCCGTCTTTTGACAGTGCGTTACAGTAAGTTTCGCCTTTAAACGTGCAAAGCGGCGAGGAGCTTCCCGGCTCAAAAATAGACACCA
>JAKLHG010000573.1 GCA_022710255.1 Candidatus Hydrogenedentota bacterium | reverse complement strand
TGGTGTTGCACCATGACGACGGATCAGAAGAAAGCATTGTGGTGAATCACAGTTACAATGCCGCCCAAATCGCCTGGTACCGCGCGGGCAGCGCGCTCAATTTGATACGCCAGCAGCAGGTCCTTACCTAAGGCTAAAGAGAAATGACACCCGACCCAAGTCTGGTTCCCAAATTCCTATTCTCGTTATTACCCACATCTTTCCGTTCAGGATGGGGTATTGAGATGCCGACATATGTATTCAGAATCCCGACGGGATTCCATATCATAGCCCAGCGGTTGCGGTACTCCGCTACCCTGGGTAAGCGATGTCACTCCTTCTCTCTTTTCTACTCCAACGGAGTTACGTCGGTTTTCCCATACGGCATTTGCACCAATGTGACGCAACCCCGTTGGGGTAAACGGGAATTGGAGGCACTTTCCAACCCAGGGTAGCGGGGTACCGCAACCCTGGGCTTTGTTCCTAAATCCCATTGGGATATTGAATTCAAACAATCGTTTTTAGCCGCTACTATTCATTGCCAATAGATGTGGGTAATGACAAGAGTTCCTATTTGGGAAACAGTTTAAATCATGCTGGGAAAAAAGAATTAGCGTAAGGGTGCTGTTTTATCGCTACGTAGGAGACGGACGTGCCCAAAGACCGGAAATATCGCATACTGTCGGCTTGTGCCGGCTTTGTGTTGTTTCTCGGGCTGTTGCTGTTTTTGGTGGTACTGTTCGCGCCGGAAGACTATTATGAATTGCAGGTGGACAGGGAGGGTGAGGGGTTTGTTTTTCCCGATACAGGTATCCTTCTTTTCGTTCCAGGCACAACAGTGAACCTGTCGGCCGAGCCTCTTGCCGATACCAACCAGGGGTTTGTCCGCTGGTCGGGTGATGCCGGCGGCACTGATGATGCCGTCAAAGTCACCATGGACCGGCATAAAAAAGTGACTGCGGTCTTCGGGGACGAGCCTGCTGCCGGTCAGGAATTCAAAACCTTGACCATCGCCGTTTCCGGTGCCGGCCGGGGTACTACACAACCCGGTCCGGGCATGTACCGGCACCTTTCCGGTAAAGAGGTGCTGGTTCAGGCGCTTCCGGGTGAGGGCGGTTATTTTGCGGGATGGCAGGTTATTTTTCCGGAACGGGAACTCTCAGTCGTTCCGGATTTTTTCCATCGGTATGGGCTTTCCATGCATGAGGATGTCGTGCTTGTCGCCCGGTTTCATTCACGGGGGTATGATGTCGTTCTTGAAACCGAAGGGAGCGGGATAATTGTTCCCGGCCCGGGCCGGTATGCGGTAGCCGAAGGCGTCGCCATGGAGGTTAAAGCGTTTCCGGACCCGGGTCACCGGTTGCTTCATTGGGACAACGGAGCGGGCATGGTACTTCAGGAACCGGAGGACGAACTCAATGTCCATGTGCTGAAGATAGAGGGCGCCACGGGTACCTGCCGGGCCGTCTTTGAAAAGGCTGAACGGCGGATTCGTGTACAGAGGGTAACGCAGGGCGATGCTAAGGGGCGGGTTATACCGGAGGCAATTTCGGAAAACGCGGAACATAGCGTTGCCTATGGTCAGATCGTGGAACTTCACGCATTGCCTGAAAACGACCGTACGGCGTTTGCGGGGTGGGCCGGGGACCTGCCGGCGGACTTTTCCAACACCCAATATCTGTCTCCAAAGCTGAATATGATCATGACGGAAGACCGGGATATTACGGCGAACTTTATGGAAGCGGAAACGAAGCTTGCGTTTGAAGCCGTTGTGGACGGAACACAGGACGAACGCGCAACGGCATTGTTGACTCCGGCGCCGGGAGTTTATGGCTTTGTACGGAATGAAGCCGCCGGTATGGAACTGAGAGCGGCCCTGGTTGCGGGGCAGCCCCTGGCGTTCGAGCGATGGGAAGGTGATATACCGGAAGGAGCGAATCCGGGAGACTTCAAACTCTATTTGCCCATGGATAGGAATCGCCGTGTGACGGCCCAATTTGTGGAGCGGGAAGCGCATCCGATGGTTTTACGCCATACCGGCAACGGGCAGGGGGTTACTGTTCCGGCACCCGGACGCTATGCCGTGTCGCCCGGCCGCATCCTTTTGCTGGAAGCCGTCCCGCAACAGGAGGGCGCCTTCGGTGGATGGCGCCTGCGCAGCGCGGACGGGCGCGATACCCTATCCATTGAAAATCCCATGCAATGGCCTGTTCATCAGGCCGTGGAAATAGAGGCCTTCTTTGGGCGAACCCGATGCGCCGTTTCCATAAGCGCCACAGACGAGAAGGCGGAACTTCGACCTCCCCGAGGCGAGTATTGGCTTGCCAAGGATGCCGACATTTTTTTGGAGGCGGTTCCTCCCGCCGGAGTCTATTTTCATCATTGGGAGTCCTCTCGGGGAGAAATTGTGTCCGAAACGCCTCTGGCGCACTTTAAAATAATGGGCGATGAAGGGTACCGGGCGGTGTTTGGCCCGCCCTTTTGCGCGCTGCAACTGGTTACCGCAGGAGAAGGAACCGGAAAGGTCGAGGCCGATATCGGGCACCTGGACCGGATTGAGGAGGGCGCATCGGTCCGGCTGGTCGCCCATGCCGCGCCCGATGCCGTTTTCTCGCATTGGGAGGGGGACTTCCCCAAGGGGTCAACGGTAACCCAGTCGGAAATCACCGTGGTAATGGACAAGAGCAAAGAGGTAACGGCGCATTTCGACAAGGCGGACTGCCAGTTGACCATCATGGTAACGGGCCTTGGGAACACGGAAAAGGCCGTAGTACAGCCGGGGATCGGCGTCACCGGGTATCGCAGGGGGAGCCGGGTTCCGCTGGCGGCATTTCCGCCGGAAGGCGGCGCCATCGCTTTTCTGGGCTGGACAGGCGATATTACAAGTCCCAATCCGGAAC
>JAKLHG010000572.1 GCA_022710255.1 Candidatus Hydrogenedentota bacterium | reverse complement strand
GCCCAGGTACGCTTGCTGCTCCTGGCGCGGGAAACCGCACTGGAATCGAATGCCCGCGCAAAGGAACGCAACCTCGCCGAACTGCTTACGGCCATGGGGGTCTCGCCCACGGCCGAACCCGCGCTCGAGGCTTCACACCCGCTCACGGCACCCGAAGGCGAACTGGCGGATTGGATATTCGAGGCGCTCCTGAATAACCCGCGCCTGGCCATTGCGGATCGGCAGGTGGCCATCGAACGGGAAAAGGTGCGTATTGCCATCGCGGATTTTCTGCCGATGCTGGCGGGGTTCGCGGCCCGTTCGCATACCTCAAACTCCTTCATGACCTACCCGTATACCTCCGCCCTCGGATTTACCGGGCTGATGACCCTCTTCAATGGTTTTAAAAATATCAATGAGTACAAGGCCGCGCGGGTGGAACAGGAACAGGCGTTTCTCGCGCGGGAGCAGGAAAGCCTCGCCGTGATGCTCGAGGTGGTCAAGGCCCATTCCTCGCTGGAAGACGCCCGGTCCACCCTGCGTCTTGCCGATGCCGCCGTTGACGCTGAGGCGCAAATGCTGGCCGAACGGACCGCAAAAATGCGCGAGGGGCTGCTGCGCCCCTCCGAGATGCTCGATACGGTCGCCAAGCATGACGCAGCCCAGGTAAATGCCGCCAATGCGCGGTACCAGGAACAAGTTATGACCGCCATCGCGCGCAACGTGCTTGGCGCAATCTGGACGGAAAAGAAGGACGACAACCATGAATAATAACCTACTCAAGTTTATGACCCTTGCGGGTGTTTTACCCCTGTTTTTGGTGACGCAGGGCTGCACGGTACCCGAAACCGTTGCCGCGCAAAGCACGGATTCGGAAAGGCGCTTCCCGGTGGCCGTGACCGCCGCACAGGAGCGCAATTTTGAGGAACGTATCGTGGTTCAGGGTACGCTGCTGGCGAAGACCTATGCCATGGTTGCCCCCCGTGTGGACGGTATTCTGACAGACATGTTTGTCGAGGACGGCCAGCGCGTGGAAGCGGACAAGACGGCCCTGTTCCAGATAGACAAGGAAGTACTTGAGCAGGCCTACGAAATCTCGCTGCAGGATAAAGCGGTGGCGGAATGCGCCCGTATCGATGGCGCGGCGCAGGTGGCGGCCGCCCAGGTGCAATACGACAAGATGAAGCTGGACTATGAGCGTTTTACGCGGCTGAAAGAGGAAAAGGCCATTACCCAGGATGCGATGGAGCAGGTGGATGCAGGATACAAGGTGGCGGAAGCCCAGTTAAAACGCGCTAAAACCGCCGTGAAGTTATATGAAGAACAGGAGAAAAAGGCGGTGGCCGCCCTGGCCATATCGCAAAAACGCCTGGACGACTCCCTGGTCTACAGCCCCATAGACGGCTTCATCAGTTATCGGGGCAAGAAGCAGGGTGAATTTGCGGGTGCCGGGGTGCCCATCGTCCGCGTCGCCGATACCAGCGTGCTCGAAGTGTCGGCCTTCTTGCCGGGTGAATATTACCCGCGCGTGAAAAGCGGGGAGAGCCGGCTGCGTGTGACGGTGAGCGGCATTGATTTGGGCGAGCTGACGGTGAGTTACAAAAGCCCGGAAATCCAGGACCAGTTACGCACCTTTGAGGTCAAATGCCTGGTCGAAGCGCCGCCCGAAGGCGTGGTGCCCGGCGCCATGGCGCAAATCGAGGCGGTCCTTGACATGCACACCAGCCTGGGCGTTCCCCAGGAGATTATACAAGTCCGTGAGAACAAATCCACGGTATTCGTGTTGGATGACGGTAAGGCCAAAGCGGTTGAAGTGCGCCCGGGTCTTTCCACGGACGGCTGGACCGAGGTGGTTGACAGTGCCCTTGCCCCGGGCGATAAGGTGATTGTCAAGGGATATAACCTTGTCAATGACGGTACGTCCGTTGATGTGGTCGGGGAGGAATAATTTATGTCGCTCTCCAATTTTTCCGTGCGTCGGCCCGTGGCGATCATATGTCTGTTCATCGGGTTGTCCCTGCTTGGTTTCAATGCCTATCGCAAGATGGGCCTTGAGATCATGCCGAAAGTGGACCTGCCCTATATCACGATCATCACGGTCTATCCCGGCGCAAGCCCGGAAGAAATCGAAACGGACATCGCCAAGCCCATCGAAGACGAGGTCTCGACCATTTCCGGATTGAAACACGTCACCTCCACGTGTATCGAGAATGTGTGCCAGACCCTCATCGAATTCGAACTCGAGGTAAACCAGGATATTGCGGCTACCGACGTGCGTGAAAAACTCGACCTGATCCGTAATAATTTCCCCCAGGGCGTGGAAGATCCCAAAGTCGTCAAATACGACATCAACGCCAAGCCGGTGCTTACCCTGGCCCTGACCGGCGACCGGCCGGTGGAAGAACTATTTGACTACGCGGACAACGATCTCCGCGATAAGATTTCCGTGCTGCCGGGGGTGGCCAGCGTGGAGATTGAGGGCGGCGCGGAGCGGGAGGTCCATGTCCTGGTGGACCGGGATAAACTGGCCGCGCGCGGCCTGACCTCACTCAACCTGGTCCAGACGATCCAGGAAGGACTGCGCATCATTCCCTCCGGGCGTATTCGCGCCCACGGCACCGAGTATTCGGTTAAGTTTGACGCGGACTACAAAGACCTGACGCTTATCGGCGGCATGGAAATTTCGGGTAAAGACGGTCAGCGCACCTACATCAAAGACGTGGCCGAGGTGCGTATGACCACCGAAGAGCAGCGTCAGGCTGCCTATGTGGACGGCCGCCAGGCCATCGCCATCCGGGTCATAAAACGGTCCGAGGCCAATGCGGTAAAGGTCATTGACGGTGTCCAGGGCGCCTTGACGGAACTGGAAAAACAACTTCCCGGCGGCATGAAACTGGTGTGG
>JAKLHG010000571.1 GCA_022710255.1 Candidatus Hydrogenedentota bacterium | reverse complement strand
TTCCTGCATAAAACAAGTCGGCTGTGCGGTTTATGGTACTCCCTTTCAAGATGCCGTCATCAAAGCCGTCGCCTGCCATGGCCGCACCGGCTTTGACCTTTTTTAGCAGCTTGTCCTGCGGCAACTGTGCAGGATCAACTTCCCAGCTGACCACGTTATACACGACATCTTCAATCCCTGCAGACCGGTTTTCGATTTTGGGGTCTGTCTTTGCGAAGATGACGGTAAATGTTGGAGTGCATTGGAACTGGCCGCCCGTTTTCGTTCGTACGCGAACGCTAAGATCATCGTTCAAGGTAAGTGAACAATACGCATTGCGTATGGCTGCCGGCCCAGCGTATGCATTTGAAAGGAAAACACACAGAAGAATCTGAATAAGACAGGGTTGTTTTCTGATGGCAGACGCGAACATAAGAATTACTCTTCGTTAATCATTTTTTTCCCATGGTATTACCAACCGCTGGCGCCTCATCGCGCACGTTGTTATAGGACAATGGCCACGGTGCGGTCAACTCCAAATAGCAGGCAAAGCAACTTAAGGACAGAATCACCCCGATCCAACCAGCGACACCTGCAAATTTCTGATTTTCCAGCCACTTAATTATAAAAAAGCAAGCGCTTTCGGTAGAGACACCTTTTGTTGCAGTAAGTTGAAAAAGGAACTTACCATGTGTTAAATTATTACCTACCATCTGGTAGTCCACAGACTTCCGGAAGGTATAGCCCGTCCAGAAGGACTCACTATAAGTCCGTAAGGAGAACATGGATAAATGGGTATCAGCCGATGATTGTCCCCTTCCTTTTTGAGCATTACAGATTAATCATGTGGAAGATGTTCTTGGATGGGTTCCCAACATCCGTTTGTCGTACCAGTAAGGACAGGCTATGTATGAACTGAGCAAGATTCGCCTGTTGCTGCATATCCTGAACTGGCGGCTTCATTGGGGTTCGCAGAACATTCACTACCCGGCGCCGGATTTGAAAAATCCGAAATTCGTAAGTCCGTACGCCGCAGCAACGCAGATACCGGACGGTTCAGTGATTGCGACGTCGGGACTGGCTGCAAATCAATGGGCAGCCATTCTGCACGGGGCTATTCGCGCGTCGTTTGAGAATACGGGACATCCGCGTAATCTGACGGTGGTTGCGATAGGCGGACAGGGCGCACGGGGCCGCGTTCCAGGTTCGCTTGAGGAACTTGGTCTTGAGGGCCTTTGCACGCGGTTCTTCGGCGGCCATTTGGAAACGTTCAAGTCGTACCTGCGGCTTGCGGACGCGGGTAAGCTCGAGCTTCAATGTATACCGCAGGGTGTGTTGGCTCACCTGATTGACGGGCAGGGGCGCGGCGAGGATTCGTGGGTAACGGATACCGGCGTCGGCACGTTCGTAGACCCGCGTGTGGGACGCGGCACACCGCTGTTCACTAACCAACAGCATGAGCAATGGGTGAGCGTTGAGGGCGACAAACTGCGGTTCCGGCTGCCCAAGATAGATGTCGCGATATTCAACGCTCCGGCAGCGGATAGACACGGCAATATCTATCTCAAAAACTGCGCCATAATTGCCGAAACATTCGAAATCATCCGTGCCGCACGTAAAAATGGCGGGCAGGTCATCGCGAACGTGGGTCTTCTGGTGGAGGAAGGTTATGATCGAATTGCCGTTCCCGCGGAAGATGTCGACACGGTCGTATACTACCCCGGTACCGAACAAGTCGCTTCGGTACCGCATCGGAGCTACATGCCCGTATTCACAACCAAAAGTGATATGCCGCGGGAAAAAGGCATAGCCCTGCTGCGGTTTGTCAACGAAGTGCTGCGTATCACACCGGTGCGCAGACCGATTGACACCATCCTGGCCAGGCTGGCGGCAAGCCTCTTTGCGGAAAGCGCGCCCCGAGGCAGTCTTGTCAACATAGGTGTGGGTTTACCCGAGGAGGTTTGCCGCGTAATCTGCGAGGCGGGGCTCTATGACGACATAAAACTCTTCACTGAGAGCGGTGTCATTGGAGGATTGCCCGCGCCCGGCGTTTTCTTTGGTACGGCGGTTTGCCCAGAAAAAATGATTTCATCCTTGAACGCGTTCAAGATGTGTGCAGAGAGACTCGACGTCAGTATTCTGGGCGTACTACAGGCGGACAGTGAAGGAAACGTGAACGTGTCCAAGCGGGGTGAAGGGGCCATCAACTACGTTGGACCGGGAGGGTTTATTGATTTCAGCACCTCAGCCCGTACCGTCATTTTCGTGACGAGTTGGATGTTTAACGGAAAAATTACCGCCAGAAACGGACGGTTACACATTGATTCACAAGGAAAGGTCAAATTTGTTGACCAGGTGGATGAAATTACATTCAGCGGTAAACACGCCCTCAAGAAAGGCACGAATGTCTTTTTTGTGACAAACGTGGGCGTGTTTCAACTTACCGAACAGGGCATGATGCTGATACGGGTGATGCCCGGGATCGACATTCACAGCGATATCGTAAAACAATGCAGTATGCGTATCGTGTTACCTGAGTCGGAAGTGCCGGTGGTTGCGTCTTCTGTCGTCACCGGAAAGGACTTCCGGTTAAGCATGAAGAAATTGACCGATTCAGAGCGCACAACGGAACCGTGGGCGGGGCAAACGGGATTTGTCATCTGATGGCCGGCGGAAGTCTAAAGCACCATACGGATGCAAACATGAGGTCCACCATGGATGTACGGGAGAAAATCCTGATGGAAGCACTCCATCTGTTTGGTTCAATCGGATACAAGTCAACTTCCCTTCAGAAGATAGCGGCGGCGGTGGGCGTTACGAAGCAAGCGCTTCTCTATCATTTCTCATCGAAGGAGGATTTGCACCGCGCGGTAATCGAGTCTGTTTTTGACTATTGGCGACGCGAGTTGCCCATCGTGCTTGCCAATACGCCACCGGGGCATG
>JAKLHG010000570.1 GCA_022710255.1 Candidatus Hydrogenedentota bacterium | reverse complement strand
GACTTTGACTACACCTCCGAGACCTCGCCCAAAAACATCGAAACCCTGCGAAACTCGGCGCTGAACTCAATGGAATGCGAGACCCGGTTCCTGTTTAGCCGCTACGGCGCGGCAGCCACGCCAAGCACGGCTAAATGGGGCTTTGGCATACTGCAGGCAAATCCAATCCCCTCGGCAGTCCCGATAGCGAATAAGAACGCCATCCTGCTATGGGAACTGCTTGTTTCCACATCGCCTGGCAACAGCACGGTTTATTTCACGCCGGTGGTAGTGGCCACAGGCGGGCAGGAGTACACTTGGAATGGTTCAGCATGGGTAACCTTTAACCGTGCTTCCCCCACCGTGCTATTCCCTGTTAACACGATAAGCATGCCTTTTACCCTCTACGTTACGCAGGGACCGCTAGGCACGATAAAGATGAAGCTCATCAAAAACGATGATCCGGCGCAAGTCGTCCTTGAAACTACGGATTCCCCAGTTGTCAGGACGTTGTCCGGCAGCCGGTTTCTGGACATCGGCAATTCAGACCAGATGTATGCCTCGCGATTCCGCTTCGATTACTTCAAGCTGTCCGGAACCCCAGTGGAGGCCGATTCCGGGCACGTGACACTGCGGCACATGTTCACACAGAAGCATCGGATGAGCGCGTTCACGCTGGACCGGACTCTGCCAGCGCCAGGCAGCAAGATAAATGTGCGCATCCGGGCCGGGGACACGCTTGATGAGATTCAGGCTCAATCGTTCGGCGATCCCTTGCCTACCATGATTGACGGCAGCAAGGAAACCGGGCAGTTGTCGCTGCCGGCAGCCTGCATCTTTGAAACCCAGTTTGAGTTCATCAAGGCCAGCCCGGGACCGACGCTCAACTCCTTTGATTTTACCTCGGCTATGGCCGCAGTTGAGGACGACCAGCCGATAATCCTGTCATTGGACGAAGCCGGGCCCGGATTGGTCATGGCCACATCAAGCGAGGAAGGGCTTTCGGAAACGGCGAATACCAAAAAACTGACCGATGGCGATACGGATACCCAATGGACGTCGCTTGCGGCATCAGATTCGACGCCAGTCACCCTACAGTTGACCTTCCTGGGGCCTTCCGGCGGGAACGAGCTCAGGAACGTGAGCGCAGTCATCCTGCGCAACACAAACCTGAAAGGCCTGCGCGTGTTCATGGGTGTGACCACCCTGTTTGACGGCGAGATACTGGATGACGATGTCATCATCCCGTTTTCCCAACAGTCAACGCCTGTTATACAGATAGAGGCCCGGACGACTAAGACTACGAACCAGAACAAGAAAATAGGCGAGGTCTATTGCGGTCAGATATTGGCCATCCTGCCGGGCTTCGATAAGTACGAGCCCAGGCGGATGCTGACCGCCTCCGGAGAGTTCCGCACCATCAGCGGGAAGCTGATTTCATTCAGAGGGAAGAACAAGCATGCGTCCCGATGGTCTGTTTCCCTTATCGAGCAATCGGACAAGGACGCACTGGAAGAGATTTTCACCAGCAACCAGGCCATAACCTTTTGGCCGGAACCGAAATACCGGCCGCGCGACCTGTTCGACGCCGCATGGAAGATAGAGGAATTGCCATTCCCATATACGGACGTCGTAAAGGACGCGGGCCACACCATAGACTGCGAGATGGAGGAGATATGACGATAAGACCCAAGCTGGACGTAGAGATAGACGCTATAAATTCAAGACCGTGGAAGGGCATAGTCTGGCACCATTCGGCCAGCCCCGATGGTCAGACGCGGGACTGGGACGGTATAGTCAAATACCACACTTCTTACCGGGTGGATTACGAAACCGTCACCCCCGAGGAGTTCGAGCGGCGACTGAAAGCAGGCCAGGGCAATGTGTTCCAGAAGCCCTGGAAGGCTGTCGGATATCATGGCGGCACAGAGTTTGTGAGCGGGCAGCCGGTATTCTCATGGGGCAGGTCGCTGGCCATGATTGGGGCGCACGCGGGGGTCAAGGACGCCTCGAATCAGTTCAACGAGGAATATATAGGATTCTGCTCCATCGGGGACTTCGACAAAGCGCCGCCGAATCCCCTACTGTGGGACTTCAACCTGCGGCTCACCCGTACTTTCATGGACGCCTTCAGGATACCCGCCAGTCACGTTATAGGGCATTATGAGGTGTTCGATAAACTTGGCGTGCCGAGGCAAAAGACCTGTCCCGGCAGATGCTGGGACATGGGCCTTTTCAGGAGCGAGCTGTAATGGACAGGATAAAGCAGATCACCCTGGCGCTGGCCAAGAAAACTGCGAACAGCGACTTCGTCAGGAACCTGATGCGGGACATCAAGTCGCTGCGCGCCCTGTGGAACTGGATTTATATGACGCTATACGCCTGGATTTGCGTCTGGACGGTGCTTTACCACCCGGACGCGATCCCCACGGTCGTCACCGTGACCGGCAGCGTGGTTTCGGTTATTTTCACCGGCTATGTCCTGACCAAAACCTATGAACGAGTTAAAAACGGAAATGGGAACGGCCACAGCCAGCCACCGGATTCTCCAGGAGACGAAAATGGCGCAAGCGATTAAATCCGCCCTTCTATTTGTCGTCCGCCGGCCCAAGGACGCGGCTCTCGTCATTTTGGCACTCCTGCTCGTCTTTACATGGCGGAGACTTAAACATGAGCAATCTCACGCGAGAGAATTGACGGCCAAGGTTGAGGGACTGCCGCCAGATACCAAGCAAACTGTCACGGTATACCGTAATCGCGTTATCACAAAATGGCGTTCTGGTCCAACCAAAGTAGAATACCGGGAGCGGTATCTTCCGCCGGAAGGGCATGTAAAAATTGTGACGAAAGAAAATGCACTTCAAAAACAACCGGAAACCGTGATAAAGGACTGGGGATTTACAGCACGACCGGGCGGTGGAATAATTTATTCTGACCGACTAATGGGAATGC
>JAKLHG010000057.1 GCA_022710255.1 Candidatus Hydrogenedentota bacterium | reverse complement strand
CCAGCGTGAATCTTCCGGTAATTGTCCGGCCGGACCAGACACAATTTCGTCCGGGTTCAGATTAACGAACACAACAGCCCCTTCCCCTTCAGTATTTTGACGATTGACGGGTATACACACGGCGGAAAGAACCGCGAGAGGCTCACGGGGATTCGGCCAGTACAAGGAGAACTCCTGGACGGCTCCCGATTCCAGCGCGACGTCCACCGCTTTGTACACAGCGGGAACGACACCCGTCCCGCAGGTAGCGGACCGGAACAAAAGCCACTGAATTCCTTCAAAGAAGAACTTGTCCGAACCATAGGCCTTGACCAGGCGACGATTGGCATCGAAAACAAGAACCATTTCCTTTCCCCGCCGGGCATAGACCTCCCGGGCGGGGGAAGAAAGCCTCCAAAAGTCTGCACGGCGGGCATCGCGGGCCGCCTTGTCCACAACCGGTGCATACGGCCCCCAGGAAAGCACTTCTTCCGTATCGGCATCCATGTCAAAAGGAACCGGAAGGGCATCCCAACCACCCACCTGAAGCGGCAGTGAAACCCGGACAGGCGCGACCGACATGGGAGAACCCACCGGAGGTAAGGGCTGTCCGGCGCGATAGGCCGCGATAAAGGGATTCCTGCGCTCCATGCGAAGTTGATACAAGAGCGCCGCACCTTCGAGAATCAAACTAAAAACAAGCCCCCACAAGACGATGACCGCTATGACCCATAAGCCTTTAATTGCCCGTCTTTTCATAGAGCCCCCCACATGGAAGAAACACTGCACTGTTTTAGGGATAAGCGCGGCAAAAATACGTGAACGGTACGCGGCCTTTTAACCTGGCAACAACTGGGCATGGTCTCACCCGCCCGATCCAGCAATACGGCGGATTTCCTGTTCAAAAGCCCGCAGCACAATCTCGCGCCCTGTATCGGTAAGATGGCAATGGTCGCTGAAGAGAGTTTCGCCGGGTACGCCATGGGGTTCGGCTTCCATAATCAACTTTTCTCCTTCAATCAGAGGCAGGGAAAACTGTTGCGCCACCTCTCGTATGATGCCGTTTTCCGTATCCGAGGCCTGATGCCTGGGAGAATGCGCCAGGGTCTCCCGGGCGAGGGTCATCCCTTCCTCATATTTTCCCTCGTCATAAAGGGTCTGTATTTTCTGTGCCGTTTCTGAAAGGCTGTGATGCAACTGGGGCTTCCATAAATTGGTCGCCACCGTGCTGATAATGACTGGAACCTCGTGTTCAAGGCATTGTGAAACGATGGCGCTCAGGTTTTCCCGATATAAATTCATGTGGGCATCTATCTCTTCTTGGGAAAAGGCGTACATGCCGGTACTGGCATCGATTTCGGGGGGTACCGTTTCGCGCAGTTGCTGGACATCGAGACAGGTCAATTGCAGGCTTGCCAGGCCGTCCCGCAACAGGCGCAGCATGGCCAGGGAATAGGCCACCTTTTGCGCGGGAATGGCTTGCACATCCACCAGCGCCTTGTGGATCTGTTCCTCAAACTCGTTGTGCCCGGAGTAAATGAGCATCACATCCGGATCGTAGGCCAGCAGTTCCGGAACCAGGTTCCGCAACCGGGTAGATCCGTACGCGCAACCGCCGCAATTGATACTCTCAAACCGGCGCCGTTCTCCGGAAGTATGGGAAAGGCGGCTCGCCATCTTATACAGGTTGTGCTGCATATAGTTGACATTGGAGCCGCCAATGATAATCATTCGGTACACATCCGCAGGCTTGGGCATATCAAAAGACTGCTTTGGAAAGGAGATGACCTTCTCTGGCCGCGTAACCATCTTGTTACGCAACATACCCCCAGGCTCGAATACACGGCTGCCCTCATTGAATCCCCATCCGTAATCCAAGGTCAAAGGGGGTCTCCAGATTTCAAGGAGCCGCGCGCAGCTTTCGATCGCCCCGAATAAAACCAGTGCCGGCAGGAGGGAGTAGATGACAGTCTTCGTCGGTGAAAACCTTCCGGAAGGAATTGTTGTATTTTCTTCTTGTCTCATCGAACATCCAGTATCACTCAATGTTGGTGATATTTTCTGAAGGAGCAGTCTTGCTGTCATTCCCGCTCTACAAAGTGTAACACCGCCCGCACGGGTGTAACAAACCAGAAAGGGATCTTAAGTACCCGTCCTTTGTGAATCTCTACAGAACAAGGCGGACGACTACAGCCGCCTTCCGTAAAGACACTGAAAGTACACGCCGGCATTATACCCTTCACAACATGTCCGCCAACCGCAGAACACGCCTATCACCAAAAACTTGGCTTATAGAACCCAATATCAAAAACGTCAAACTACAACATTCCGGCGCATCCATTTGGCGTGGACGACCATGAAACTGCCCGCTATCAGTAACAGTCCCCCCGCCCATTGAATCCAGAGCAGCCGTTCATCAGGCCAAAGCGTCAGGGCAATCAAATGGGTGATAAATGGACTCAGCAGTTGAATACTTGTGCAAAAGGAACTACCCAGGCGCACTTGCGCATAGTGAAACGCGCAATGCGCGACCGCGATACAGATGACGCCAGAGACAAAGGCGATCCCATTCATACGCGCGCCAGCGGACCATAATGTTCCCGGATTACCAAATACTATCATGGGAATGATAAAGGCAATGCTGACATAAATACTAATAACCGTAAACATGGGGATGGGAGGAAGTCCCCTAGCAGTATGCCTTCCCCATACCGCATAAACCGACCATGACACACTCACAAAGAGAAGGAGAAGCAGTGCAAGATCGATGTAAAAACGGATGGTTCCCCCAGTATCACGCATGAAAACGCCGCCCACTCCAACCACACATAACAAAGTGCCCAAGAGGTACAAGGGGCTTCGTATCACGTTGCGTTCATCATGAAACAAAAGAAAGCTCAACAGGATAACCAGCGGCGCCTGCAGGGTCGTCACGAGTTGCGCCATGGTCGCCGTAGTATGGTAAATGGCGATTGTCCATGCCAATTGCATCACGGTGATTAAGAGACTCATAGGCAAGAGGACACGCCACATGCGCAATGCGCGCAGAAGTTCGACGCGCCGGACAAAAACCGTGTAAACCAACAGAACCAAGGCCGCGCTGGCATAACGTATAAATGCCTGGGTATAGGGATCATACGCGTCGCTCATATAACGCACGAAAATGGGGGTCAACGCCCAGCCAAGCACATAAACGCATACGGAAAGATAGGTGGTCATGAAAACTCCTGTGAACACGAGAGAGGTCGAAATACGTTTCAAAAATTGGCTGTTTTTCTGACGGAAACCGGAGCAATCCGGACAAGGTTCGGCAGGAAACGGGCGGCGTCATGCCAACATCCAAACAAACAGAATACAGCCTAGGGAGGCCATCCATCGCGCACTCTCCCGCGGTTGTTTTTCAACTACTCCTGCTTTTTTTTCTGCGTCCACCCAGTATCCTGTTCAGATTGTCCCGGTTCTCGATCCACGCCACGGCCTGCTGGTATTCCGGATACATTTTTTCAATCTTCTTGAAGGCTCCTGAATGAATCTGACGCCGCCCATTTTCAACTTTGCCCACCCCGAGGCTGGCATGCAGCATTTCATGATACACGATATAGCGCACCACAAAATAAGGAACAAAATGCTGATCGAGTCGCCTGTGAATACGAATCAGGTTTGTGGCCTCATAATAGCTGCCGAAGCGTATGGAACGCCCGGTGGAAACACTGTCACGGCCCCAGGTAATTGCGGCATCTACCTTTCCGTCAAAACAGGCGGCATTCAACTCATCGTAAATGGAGTGTAAATCATAAACAGCTCCCTGCGGCTGCAACTTAACAGGCACCTTGGATGCCGGGCTTATCTGATGCTTACGCGAGGAAATGTAATTTCGAATACGCCCCGCATATTTCCGTGTCCGTGGATGCTTCACCATATAGGCAAGGGCACTCCGCACTTCTTCCGGGGCATCCAAAAACATATGGTGGAGCCGCAAACACACCCGGCCTGCCTCCCGGTCCAGTCGTATGGACATCATGTTGGAGGTGTTGTTTGTTATAACCAGGGAAATCCTGCATCCTGCCGCGACTTCAAGTTCACGATGCAACGTTTCGGCAAGATCTTTCATGTCCTGTATTACATCTGCAACAGGCTCCGCCTGGAAGATAGGACCCGGGCAGATATCCTCCTCCCCGCCGGTTTGACAGGACGCCCGGCCTGAACTTAGGACATCAAGCATCCTATCTAAGGGACCTGTTTCTATCGGAAAAAGTTCCAGTTGTTCAGTCATGATTTATTCTTTCACATCCATACACGTAATCTGGACCTTCAGGCGAGGGCAAGACGATGCGTTACATACTATCTATCCTCTTATTCCTGCATCGTTGCAGCGGGCTCGGACACAGGATCGCCTTCGGAGGCTTTTTCAGCACCGGTATCCTGCGTGACGCCGTTTCCGGGTTCACTCACAACATCCATGGACGACGTTGTTTCCCCCTCGGAGGTAATCACAGTTCCATAGAGCAAGGTTTGAAACCTGGGATAGGTTCGCATCGGGTCAAAGTAGGGATCTATGGCCGCATCCGTTATCGAAGAGGCACTGAGGCTGATGGCCAGCTCCAAGAAATCGCAGGCATCCTCATATAAGCCGATAATGCTGTACAGACATGCCAGGTTATAGGGAGGCTTGGCATTTTCAGGTTCCCGTTCCATGGCAATCGTGTAATGGGCTTCCGCCTCTTCAAAGCGCTCCAACACAACGAGCAGATTCGCATAGTTATTATGGGCCGCCACATCGTCGGGCGCCAACTCGAGCGCCTGCAGCGCGACCGCTTCCGCCTCTTCAAAACGCGTCAACATCCTCAGCACCACGCCAAGGCTATTGTAGGGCCTCACCCAGTCCGGTTGCAACGCTATCGCCTTGCGCAACAACTGTTCGGCCTCATCAAGGCGGTCATCACCTGCACGGGCCAGCAATGTTCCAAGCGCCACATAAGGCCAGCTCCACGCACCCGCCTTTTCAATCGTCTTCCGGAGCACCTCTTCGGCGGCCACGAGGTCACCTTCTCGTTCATATTGAAGCGCCAGGATATACGAGGCTTCCGGAGACACGACAATACCCACTGCTACGGCGGCAGCCACCACGCGCACCGCGTCCTGTGTCTCTTTGTAGTAGACTGCGGTATCACTTTCCAACAGGGATATGGCTTCCTCCACCCTTTCGGAGACATACCGCGCATAGGCACGTTCCAACGGGTCATACATCCTCCACAAAACCGCGACTAACGCAACAATGGCGGATGAAAGTGCAAGCATCCATGGCTTCCAGTGTTTCTTCATAAAATTCCCGCCCCGGTTCCCCATGGACTCTGGAATAATATAATCAACGCAATGGAATACATTTGAGTTCTAGCCCCTGCGGCTTAACCACCTGCTTTCGCTGCGGCGACCAACTTTGAACACTTTTCGGGAAGGGGAAATAACGCAACGCATCTTTTTCCTAGATACATGCACTGCGTCCCAGTGGAACGTCCATACCTTGCACAATATATTATCTCACAAAAGAGAAAAGAAACAGGCGTTTCATCCTTCGCCGGGAAGGATACCTGTAATATGGATGCCGCAACACCAATCCTCCCCAAAAGCAAATAGTTGTACCTGTTCAGGCATTACGCGTAAAAGACTCGATATGCCCGATGGGCGCACGCATCTCTTCCAGCAGATCGTTATAATTGCGTTGGGGAACACTCAGTAGTACGCCGATCCCCACCATGGTTGTCAAGTAGAAATTCCCGCCATAACTGAGAAACGGCAACGGTATGCCCGTTACCGGCAAGAGCCCCGAAGTAATCGCGATATTTACAAATATATGAAAAGCAAGAATTACAACAACACCGGTGGCGAGAAGGGTTCCAGACATATCTACGGCCTCCCGCGCGAAGGCAAGCCCTCGCAACAACAGCAGCGTGAAGAGAACAATAACAGTAATAGCGCCGGTAAAACCAAATTCTTCAGCCAGCAGGGAATAGATAAAGTCAGTGTGATGCTCGGGCAAATAATTTAGCCGAGTCTGGGTGCCTTTTAAATAACCTTTTCCTTTCAATCCGCCGCTGCCGATAGTAATACGGCTTTGAAGGGTATGCCATCCACTTCCCTGGGGATCATATTCGGGATGAAGATACGTATAGATACGCATCTTTTGATAATGCTTCAGTTCGAAGAAATACCGGGGTTCTTCCTTCTTTTTGGGGTCGAAATCTTTCATCTGCCACCACACCATAGGCACTACGGACAATCCCAGAATTATTACCACGGCGAGGTGCCATCGTTTGCAACCAGCGACGTATATCATAGCCAGCGTCAAGGGTGCCAGAGAAGCTGCCGTGCCGAGGTTCGGTTGTTTGAGTATCAATCCCATGGGAATGGCGACCAGCACAAAAGACACCAGGAACCAGTGCAGTTTTTTGATTTGCGCACCCAACTTGTTGAAATACCAGGTGAGCGCAAAAACCATGCATAATTTGGAGTATTCAGAAGGTTGCAGACGAAATAAGCGGAGGTCAATCCAGCGCTCACTGCCTTTCGCCTCGGTTCCGAACATAAGCACCAACAGCAGGACTCCAATGGTGATCAGATACAGGATTGGGCCAAGCCATACGATGAAACGGTAATCAATACAGACACACAAAGCCGCCAGAATAAGACCTGCAAAGAAAAAAAGAATTTGCCGATAGAAATACGTCATGTCGCTACTTCTTGCGGCACTATACATGACCACCCACCCGCAGACCACCAGCGACAGGACCAGCAGCGGCATCCACCAATCCATACGCGCCAGGTTGCGGATATTTAACGGCTTGATGCTGATATCCTGGTACTGCACTTCTTTACCCACATAAGGCATGACTTACCTACTCCCTATCCGCCGCCAGTGTTTCGGGTTCGGTCGGTTGTCCCTGATAAAAATATTTGATGACCTCGGCGGCTATGGGCGCGGCGACCGTTCCTCCGGCATGGCCATGTTCGATAAGTACCGCGATGGCGATTTTGGGCGACCTATCGAGTACGCCGGCAACAAACCAGGCGTGATGGCGTTTTTCATACGGGATGTCCTGAACTCGGGCATACCCCTTGATATTGGCAAGGGAGGTGACCTGTGCCGTGCCGGTTTTCCCGATCACCTCCACGCCCTCCACCTGTGCGCTTCTTCCGGTACCCGTGGGTCCGGGACGACCCTTTTCAACACACATGCGCAGGCCCTTGATTACAATCTCCAGGGTCTCATCACTGAATATTTTTTCGGAGCGAAGCATCTGCCTGTTCCTGTTCAGAAAGGGCCTGACCCGATAGCCCCCATTGATGATACAGGCCATCATGACCGCATTCTGCAGAGGCGTGGTAGTGCAGCTGCCTTGCCCGATGCTGAGGTTGACGGTTTCTCCGGGATACCACCGTTGTTCCCACTCCGGTTTATCAGCATTCAACATGGCCTTCCACTCGGGCCCCGGAACCAGTCCGGTCTGTTCCCCAGGCACATCGATTCCCGTTGAAACACCAAGTCCCATTTTGTTCGCATAAGCGACTATGCGCTCCGCTTCAAGTCGTCTCCCTACATTATAAAAAAACACATCGCAGGAATAAGCGAGCGCCTCGACAACATTCATACCCCCATGACCGTAATGGTTCCAGCAATTCCAAGCCCTTCCTCTGCCATCAATCATGTAACTACCGTTGCAGTAAAAACGGGTATTTGCGTCTATCACCTTCGCCTCAAGGGCCGCGGCGGCGAGCATCACCTTAAAAACGGAACCCGGCGGATAGACTTCCCGGTAGCCCCTATGGGTCATACGGTTGGGAATAGAACCCGATAATAATTCTTTTCTTTCCTCGTCAGCGCCGCGATTCACAAATACACCGGGGTCATACCCAGGTTCGCTGGCCATGGCCAGCACCGCACCGGTATCGGCGTCAAGGACAATGATACTCCCCCGTTCACCCACCAAGATTTCTTCACATTTCTGCTGCAGCCCGATGTCGAGGGTGAGGTACAATGACTCGCCTGACAGGGGCAGAACCGGCGGCGCTTCAATATCAAGAAGGTGACCAATGCTGTCTCGCCTGGCAATCACAGGCAGTCCGGCTTTATCAGTCCTCAACTGGGGCTGCCCCGACGCGTATTTAGTAACCAGCATGTAACCGTCGCTTCCGTGCAGCAGGTCTTCATAAAACCGTTCAAGTCCGTCCTTGCCGATAAGGTCCCCCATGAAATATCCCTGTTCCGAAAGGCGGTCCAGTTCTTCACGATTTATCTCGCCCAGGTAGCCCAACAGTTGCCCTGCGGTTCTCGCGAATAAATAGCGCCGTTGCGGGTGAACGATAATGGTAATACCGGGAAGTGCATGCAAATTTTCCTCAATACGGACGCGGTCGGCTTTGGTCACATCGCGCTTAACCAAAATCTGGGTGAAAGGCCTCTTTTCCTGCGCTTTGATCTTTTTCTTAAGTTCTTCGATATCCACTTCTATCCATCGTTTCAGGCGTTCACACACCGAGTCCAGAAGTTCCTCTGGACACTCAGCGGGCACCATGACCACGTCTGCACTGGCACGATTGTCCGCAAGCACCTCGCCGTTCCTGGCATAAATGAGCCCCCGATCCGCTTCCAGCCTTTTCTGCCAGACCCGGTTGTCCTCCGCCATTTTGCTGAATTCCGCAAGGGACAGGACTTGCAGATACCAGAAGTGGGTACCCAGGCATGCCATGGCGAGGACCAGTGCAACGCCCACGAGGCCGACCCGTTTTTCCACACCCTCGTACCGTTCTTTTTCTTTTTTACCGGGCATGACTACATTCCCCCGGTAAGGGCTTCCCGACGGTGGAAAACGCGTTCAACCGTGATGAACACAATCGGGGTAACGACCGCCGAATAGAAGGCACAGGGTATCGCGCTGGTCAGGAAGGGATATATCATGCCGCCGCCCGGTTGCTGGACGTATTGTATAGCAAAAAAGAGGACTCCCTGGAGCACACTGGCGATAAGCACCAGTCCGGCCTTTATCGCCTCGTGTTCGGAAATAAGCCTTGTCGAAAGGCGACCGCAAAAATAACCAATCAGCACATAGCAAAAGACATGGTGCCCGAGGGTGGTATTGCTCGCCACATCAAGATACAGCCCCCCCGTCAAAGCCGTGATCATGGCGCGTTCTTCCCCGAAGGCGATGGCGAAATAGACGACCAGCACCAGCACGATATCCGGGGAAACGTCCTGAAGTTTTAACAGTTCGGGCCAGTTTGTCTGGAACAGCGCGGCCAGTATAACAATGCCGAACCAGAACAAGTAATCCGCCAGGCTATGACGCTTAATGCGTATCATGGTGCAAACCGTTCCTGGGGCGGGCGCATGTCAGGCATATCCGGCGCATTGGACGGTGAGACCGGAAGTGGTTCATCCGGCTCGGGGCCCGCTGGGGTTCCACTTCCCACTCCGGCGATGGTATCAGCATCATCAATGATCTGCATAATAACAAATACTTCATCAAGACGGTAGGGGTCGACGACCGGTTCAATCTCCGCGCTTTTCCACAGTCCGGCCCCGGTTTGCACCGATTTGATACGCCCGATGGGCAATCCGGCGCCGAACTGGCTTTCCGGACTGGTAACCACCCATTCCCCGGCACGGACATTTTCCTTCATGTCGATATATTCCATGGTACACAGCCTGTTGAAATCGTTGCCACTGGCGTGAATGATACCGTCATAGGCGCGCAACCGGTTGCGGGATACCATGGCGCCGACACGGCAATCCATGTGATGGAGGGTGGCCACAGTGGCCGTGAAATCCGCCACTTCAGTCACAACGCCGACAACGCCTTCCGGCGTTACTACGCCCATGGACACCTCGATACCTTTCGCGCTGCCCCCATCGATCCGCAACAATCCTTTATAACTTTCGAGAATCGTCACGGGAAATAGGGTCATACGTCCTTCGGACCGCGCGTAATTCACCATTTTTCGAATGCGCCGGTTCTCCTGCTGCAACTCATGAAGCCGGGAAACCTGCCGCTTCAGTGTAGCCATTTCCTCAACCAGCGCCTGATTCTGCTCAAAAACATCCTGGTATTCTTTAATGAATTTGTAGGAACGGCTGAAGGCGTTCGAGGTGGTCTCTTGCAGTTTAAGCAAGGGATAGGCGGTAAGGCTGACCATTCTGGACAAGCCCCGGTGGATGAACGAGCCTTCGGTTCCCATTACGAGCGAAAATAAAGACCCCGCCAGCAGTACTATGAAAAGCACTTGCGGCCTGTATTCATTTATGATCCTGCCGGGATTCATGAAATAGCGTTACCCGGTAATCCTGGTTAGAAAGAAAGCGGTGCAACAGCCGGGCTTAAATATCTTCCGGTTTGAAATGACGCAATTCTTCGAGGAATTTACCCCCCCCCAAAACCACCGCACCCAAGGGATCCTCCGCAACCGTCACATGCAGTTGTGTTTCCTGTGCAATCAGTTGGTCCAATCCGCGCAAGAGCGCGCCGCCCCCGGCAAGAACCACACCACGATCCACGATATCCGCAGATAACTCCGGTGGTGTCCGTTCCAGAGTCTCCCGTACCGCCGTCACGATGCTATTAACGGGGTCACGAAGCGATTCCCGTATCTCTTCCGAGGTTATTGTTATCACTTTGGGCAACCCCAAGACCTGGTCCCGGCCTTTTACCTGCATTTCTATTTCCTCTTTCAGAGGGTGGGCGGAACCGATTTTTATTTTTATTTCTTCGGCGGTGCGGTCGCCGACCATGAGGTTGTAGGTCCGTTTCAGGTGCTGTACTATTGCCTGATCCATCTCGTCGCCTGCCACTCGAATCGACTTGGGAAACACGATGCCCCCGAGGGCAATCACCGCCACCTCCGTGGTGCCGCCGCCGATATCTACAATCATGCAGCCTTGCGGTTCCTGCACTGGCAGGCCCGCACCAATGGCGGCAGCCATGGGCTCTTCAATGATATACACTTTTTTGGCGCCCGCCTGTACCGCGCTTTCCACAACGGCCCTGCGTTCGACAGCAGTGATCCCTGATGGCACGCTTACGGCCACTCGCGGCCAGGCCGGCAGGCGTTTCCTGTTGTGAACCTTCTGAATGAAATAACGCAGCATTTGCTCCGTAATTTCAAAATCGGCAATCACGCCGTCCTTCATCGGCCTGATGGCGACAATATTACCGGGCGTTCGGCCAATCATGTTTTTCGCTTCGTTGCCTACCGCGCGGGCCTTGCCCGTATCCTTATTTATGGCTACCACTGAAGGTTCGCTGAGTACGATACCCTGCCCTTTCACATAGACAAGGGTATTGGCGGTACCCAAATCAATAGCCATGTCATGCGAAAACAGGCTAGGAAGATGGCGTAATATTCGGAACACGCTCGGGCCTTTCCTGAATCATGTTAATAAACACCCTCAGGCCGGTCAATTGGTTGGGAACAAATGGCACAATGAGAGACACTGTGCCTGACTGCCTGTTTGATATAGGCGGCATTATATCAAATCCGGCAAAAGAAACCCAATTGTCCTGTTTCTGTTCGGCCCTGTGGTCAAACGATACTGTTACACTTTTTGGTTGAACCAAAAAGGTTCTCTCCTTTCCCCAAGCGAAGACTATCGACCATGTTCCCGCAGGACAATTTTAGAATCCGCCGAATGCGACAAAACAGAAAATAAAACGGAAACACTTCCTATAGAGGCATGTAAGACTACTGGAAGAGACACTGCCCACTGAAACCCTTTGATTAGAGGTCGTTTCGTTCCTCAAAACCTCAATAATCCTCTTCAAAAAAAATGCACAGGAACATTTCAAGTCGCCTGTGTCAAGAAGTTTCTGTAAAATGGTTCTTTTGGTGAACGCTTTCTTGTTCTTGGTTCAACTGTCTTAACTGGTTCTTCTATTCAGGAAGCCTCCCCCCTAGGGGGGAGAAATTCTGTGCTGTATTACTATGCAACAATTCTCTTCTGAATTCTTGCCGGGTTAACCAATGTTTCATCAATGGTAAGATAACAAGCCTTCTCGCACTGCCAAGATTCGTCTATTTCCATTAGATGTGCCCCAACAAGACGGTCACATGACGCCTCATTGGGAAATATACCGATTACACGTGTGCGGCGCTTGATCTCACGCATAATCCGTTCAAGCATGTTCGTGGTATAGACACGACGGCGTTGTGTCTTGGCAAGCCCGTGAACGGCAAGGGTCTGTTCAAACTGTTCGCGTATCTGTTTGGCAGCCTTTTCATACCGTTGTTCCCAATGCTGCGCAATCCGTTCCGCCTCGGCAAGGCAAATCTTTATATCCTCAATTTTTCGGGCGGCGCAAAGTTCCCGACCTAAAACCGCCTTGTCCTTATGCGACACCTTGGCCAACAAGTTACGAATAAAGTGCGTCCAGC
>JAKLHG010000569.1 GCA_022710255.1 Candidatus Hydrogenedentota bacterium | reverse complement strand
TTCTCAAAAACGCCGCGTCACCCGTGCTCTTAATACTACTTAACAACCTGGGCGGTGGCATTTTTTCCCATCTTCCCATTGCCGGATATACCGATGTGGCCGGACCCTGCTTTGTTAATCCTCATTCCTTCCACTTCGAGGCTGCCGCTCAAATGTTCGATATAGCGTACAAGCGTGTTCATGAAAAGCAAGACCTTCTGGAATCGCTGAAGTCAGCGTCAAATTTGCGCAACTCCTTTATTCTTGAGGTTATGATCGACCATAAGTTAAATTTATCGATCCACCATTCATTTTTTGCTGAAGTGACACTAACTTTGGATACACAGTTTGCGGAAATGGCGCAGACTGTTTCGGGCAGGCCTTAATAATTCAAACGCACTTCGGAGGATCGTTGTAACGGCATTGATGTTTCCGCCCCGAATGTCTTAACGTATGATACTGTGATGTTGGAGTATTGCCATGAAGAGTTTGTCTTTGTTGTATGAGTCGGATAAGCCTGTCATTTCGTTCGAATTATTTCCGCCCAAAACCGAACAGGGGAACCTGCATCTTTTTGAGCACTTGCGTGAATTGATAAATTGCAGGCCAGCCTACCTTACCTGCACCTATGGTGCCGGCGGTACTACACGGGAACGGACCCTGGAAGTATTGACCGCTATCCGCTCCCGGTACCCCCATATCCCTCTCGCCAGCCATCTGACCTGTGTGGGGAACACTACGGACGAATTACGCGCTTACATCCGGCGGGCGCTCAGTATCGGGGTGGAGCATATCGTCGCGCTCCGGGGTGATCCGCCGAAAGGAGAAATCTCTTTTAAGCAGGTACCCGACGGGCTCAGTTACGCCAGCGAACTGGTACGCCTGATCGTGGCAGAATTTCCCCAGATCGGCATTACGGTGGCGGGATATCCTGAGACCCACCCGGAGGCGCCCTCTTCCGCCGTTGACCTGGAAAATCTTAAACGGAAGGTGGACGCCGGGGCGGACATTGTCGTTACCCAGTTGTTTTTTGAAAATATGGATTACTTTCGCTTCAGGGACCGGTGCGATGAAATCGGCATTAGGGTACCTATTGTTCCAGGCATCCTGCCGGTAACCAATCTGACCCAGACGCGACGTATAACAAGCATGTGCGGCACCCATCTAAGTCCGCGTCTGGTACGCCGCCTTGAAGTGTACAATGATGACGATGAAGGTCAATACGCGGTGGGGGTGTATTATGCCGCCCGGCAAGCGGAAGAATTGATTGCACAAGGCGCCCCCGGCATACATTTTTACGTATTGAACAAATCACGGGCCACGGCCCAAATCTGCCGCTCTCTTGCTCTTTTCACTCCGGATAACTGACCAAACATTCAAGCGAAAAAGGGGTTATAGTTTTTTTCGATAAATACCGTACTTGCGGGGCCGTGGCCAGGATAAATCCGGCATGTTTCCGCCAGGATAAAAACATGTTTTTGGATATATTCGATCTCAAGAGCGCGGTCCCGTTCGCTGGCCGTGCCTCCGATACTACCCGCAAATAGTGCGTCCCCCGTAAATACAACCCCTGGAAACACCAAACCCACAGAATAAGGGATATGCCCGGGTAACTCCACAACACGTCCTTCCAGATGGCCGACAATGATTTTATCATCCTGACGCACCGCCTGCGCGGAAATACCGTCTATACTATCTTTCCCCGCGTAGACCCTGGCATCATGACAGCGTAGTATGTCCTGGACACCACCCGTATGGTCGTAATGATCATGGGTGATGAAGACCCCTTCCAGCATCAGATGGTGCTCTTCGATAAACATCTCTATGCGTCGGTCGAAACATGCAGCGTCAATAAGCAACGCTTTACGGCTTTCAGGGCAAGCCACGACGTACATGTTCGCCTCGTTGACTTCGGTAAGAAAGTGGGCAAGTATCATCGCTGCACTCCTTCCAGGAGAGCGTTTTCAAAATTGGCATCTCCTTTGGCGCCCGTGAAGTCCGCCCCGCGCAGGTTGGCACGTCGGAAAATGGCGCGTTCCACAACAGCGTTACAAAACACCGCCAATTCAAAATTGCCATTTCCCGGGCGGGAATAATAGAGGTCTGCCCCGCTGAAGTCCGCTCCCGGAGCCATTACCCCAACCAGGTTAGCCCGTTTCAGGTTGGCGCCACAAAACTTGGCTCCGGTTAAATTCGCGCCTCCCAGCACGGCGAACTCCAAGTCGGCACCAGACAGGTCCGCGTTCTCCAGATTAGCCCCGGCCAACATCGCACCTTTCAACCTCGCGCCACACAGATTCGCACCTGCCAGGTTAATTCCCGACAGATTTAGTCCCCTGCAGTCCGTACCACATAATAGAGGCCCGGACTCCTCCTTCGCCGTTGACAGATATGTCTCTTCGTCCAAGTCCATGATCACCACGTCAGGGCCCGCTTCCATCATGGGGTTGTTCTCCTCCTGAAAGTTTTACCCATTTTTATAGAGATATTTACACCGCCCTTATTGGGGTGTTTTCACTGAAGGGACCTCGTCATGGCAGTTGGCTGAATGCCGCTAGAGCGCGTCCATATCACTAAGTTTCTTTTCCAGCCAATCCCCGTAGTATGCCATTTCCTTTACCCCCCGCTTTATCGCGTCCGGAGTGGCTTCGTCCTTAAGAATATTATTCACAATGGCAAGATGTTTCTCATCATTAAATTTCAATGTAGCGAACGCACCATGAAACAGCTTAGTATTCGCCTTCAGGGCCCATAATAGTTTGTCGGAAGTCGCCTCGCCACACAACGTAAACAGGCGGATAACGCTCTTGTCCCGAAATTTACCCGGCATAATGTATACCCGGTGCATACGAGGACCGTCCAATTTTACCGTAACCACAAACCCTGTCTTGTACGCCTCCACAGTTCGAAAACCATGCTTTTCACAAGACAAGGCCAATTCCCGCAACGTATAGGGTTTGCGGCGTTT
>JAKLHG010000568.1 GCA_022710255.1 Candidatus Hydrogenedentota bacterium | reverse complement strand
CGATTTTATTGTAGTACCACCACCAGGCTTCGGGGTTGAGCGGTTCACCGACCGAACCCAGAACACGCAGCGAGGAAATATCGTGCATATCAACCCACTTGTCGCCTTCTTTGGCGATGGAGCGGATTGCGGTGGGTGCGGTATAGAAGTTATTGACGTTGTATTTCTCGACGACTGCCCAGAACCGGCCGAAATCCGGATAGTTGGGAACGCCTTCGAAAAGAATGCTGGAGTGACCGTTGCACAGCGGGCCGTAAACAATGTAGCTGTGACCGGTGACCCAGCCGATGTCGGCGGTGCACCAGTAAGTATCTTCTTCGCGGACATCAAAAGCGAGCTGATGGGTCATGGAGGCATAAAGCAGATAGCCGGCCTGGGTATGCACAACACCCTTGGGCTGTCCGGTCGAACCGGATGTATAAAGGATGAACAGCGGATCTTCCGCGTCCATTTCTTCCGGTTTGCAGTATTTGTCCGCTTTGGCCATCAGTTCCTCGTACCAGATGTCGCGGCCTTCTGTAAAGGCAACCTGCGTTCCGGTGCGTTTCACAACCACCACGGTTTTCACACCGGGGCACTGAGCCACGGCTTTGTCGGCTGTGTCTTTCTGAGGAACGGCCTTGGCGCCACGGTAGGTGCCGTCGCAGGTGATGACGACTTTCGAGCCGGAGTTATTAATGCGGTCTCTTAAAGCTTCCGCCGAGAATCCGCCGAACACAATGGCATGAACAGCGCCGATGCGGGCGCAGGCCAGCATGACGATGGACAGTTCCGCGATCATGGGCAGAAAAATGGTAACGCGGTCGCCCTTTTTGACGCCCAGGCCTTTCAGAACATTGGCGAATTTATTCACTTCGCGATACATGTCGAAATAGGTGTAAACTTTCCAGTCATTCGGATCGTTGCCTTCAAAAATGATCGCGGCTTTATTTTTCTTGGTTTCCAGATGACGGTCCAGGCAGTTGTAGCTGACATTGAGTTTGCCGCCTTCAAACCATTTGGAATGAACGTCCTTCACGTCAAATGACCAGTCCGACACTTTCTTTTTGTCAAATGGTTTAAACCAGGTCAGTCTTTCATTCGCCATTTTTGCCCAGAAGGCATTGGGGTCGGTAATGGACTCTTTGTAAAGTTTGTCATACTCTTTTCTGCTCTTGATGTAAGACTTCTCTCTCACTCTCTCAGGCACAGGAAATACCTTGTCATAAAAATCTTTCTCGTTAGCTTCAGCCATATCAATTCTCCTTCAAAATTATTTTTTATGCCTTCCTTTTCCGCCCAAAAGGCATGATTTCTCTTTTTGAACCGCTGATCCAGTGTCATTGTTCAATGCTTGAGGGAGAACACGGGACACCATCGGTCTTTTCAGGAGGGGTACGCCCCTCGATTCGGGCCTTGTTCCTGTTTATCAGATGCGCGCTTCTGATCCACCGGCCGCAAAACCTTGGGGCGTATTACATATGGCGGATGCAATACATGTACCCCTTGAAAAGCGGGTATTAAGTACACTTTTTCCCGGGTGGGCGGTATCGGGCTCCGTCCGAATCTGTTGAAGGCGTATGTCCTACAGGATGTACGTGCTTGTCTTACAAAAAGGACAGGCCGAAGGCGAGAGGCGATGGGCTATCGGCCAAGAACTACGAGCATCGAGCGATCTTCAGCGCCAGGTCACCTGCGCCTGATTGCGCATCGGAATCCGGGAATAGCGGTACTGTGGATACCCCAGCATGACGGCGCCCTGGCACTGGTGTCCGGGGGGTAAATCAAGCGCCCGGACCAGCGGTTCGTGGACATTGGCGGCGCCTGTAAAATAACCGGCCCAGCAGGTCCCCAGGCCTCTGGCGAAAGCATACAATTCCAGATACGTCAGGGCAATGGCGCAGTCGGCGGCGGGAAAGGCCACTTCCGCGGGGCTGTGCGCGACAATCAGATGCGGGGCGCCTCTCATGATTCGGTCGCGGCCGTTTTCCCAGGCTAAGACAAGGCGTTGAAAACGCCGGACCTGGGCTTCATCGGGCGTCAGCGGCAGCATGATTTTGATGAAATCAATCACCATGGCGCCCATGCGGCGGACCTCCTCCGGCTTTGAAATCACCGTCCACCAGACCTGCTGTTTGTTGCTGCCGGTAGGCGCGTACCGTGCCACATCCACCAATTCCGTAAGCAGTTTGCGGGATACGGGCGTTTTCTTGTACCGGCGGATCGACCGCCGGGCCAGGAGCAGATGTTTCAATGCCGGGGCGTCGGGCAGAAGCCGCCTGTCCATCGGCGGACAGGTGGAAAGCGGCATGGTGGAAAGTAAAAAAGCGCCATGAGGACAGACGGCCACACAGTGTCCGCAGTTGATGCAAAACTCCTCGCCGTTTTCCAGAAGCGCCGGAAAGGATTTTTTATCCGCCCGGATAATAATCTGCGCCGGACAGGCCGCCTGGCACAGACCGTCGCGCTTGCATTTTTTTTGATCAATGGTGAAAAGCGCCATGTCCATCCCTTTTCCAATTCAGGAATATAGGGTATTTAGATCAAGGATCGGGCAAATGCAACGACTTTTATTTCCCGCGGGATTGCCTGTTGAGATATTTCCTTTTTTATTCTAAAGCTGATGGCGTGAAAGGATCATCCATGGCCAAACTCACCCTGGACGAATGGATCGCCCGCCTGAAAAAAAACAAAAGCTTCAACGCCAACGCGGCTGCGGTGGTTGATATTCCAGCCAAATCCGGAGATTTTGAAGACTACCCTTCCTGGGTAAGCCCTCACCTTCGTGACGTTTTGGTCAAGCGCGGGATGGAGCGGCTGTACAAGCATCAGGCGCAGGCCGTGCGCTTCATCCGCAGCGGCCGGGATGTTGTGCTGGTCACCCCCACCGCCAGCGGCAAAACGCTTTGCTATAACCTGCCGGTGCTGCAAAGCATTCTGGACGAGCCGGAAACGCGCGCGCTTTATC
>JAKLHG010000567.1 GCA_022710255.1 Candidatus Hydrogenedentota bacterium | reverse complement strand
CCAGGCTGTTGGAAATCAGGGTGGCACCCGTACTATTGTAGGTTTCATGAAATGGGGCACAGGCGCTAAGGCCTATTTGCTTGCGGTGCTATTCTTTACCCCCCGATTCCAGTTGCCTTTTGAATCGCTTAAACGGCACAAATTGTACGTCGGCTACAGATACCTCGGGCGGC
The DNA here is from genome assembly GCA_022710255.1 of Candidatus Hydrogenedentota bacterium. Taxonomy (GTDB): domain Bacteria; phylum Hydrogenedentota; class Hydrogenedentia; order Hydrogenedentales; family CAITNO01; genus JAAYBJ01. The sequence goes on along the minus strand of JAKLHG010000567.1, from coordinate 2,776 downwards.
TCCCCTTTAATTGTGCGGGATTGTAAGGTTTAATAGAGCCGGGAACTATCCCTACAAGAAGCACGTGCATTTTAAAATGAATTATGGCATATCCGTGAACTGTCATAAACGCTTAGGACAACATCCAATCCCCTTCAAAGGGGCTTCAAGAGGGATATTGTTTAAACTCGTTCCCAAAATGAAATTTGGAAGGAGCCACGTAATCGCACCGCTTGCGCCCATGAGTCGCCGGGCCACTCCGTTGATACCTGCTCTATCCTGATTGCCAAACTGGCATAGGGAAGCATGTTCTGTTTACAATGGGGGTATGGTTTTCCGCCAGATGTTTACAGGAGGCTTTGTACCTTGACGCATACTACGCATGTTATTTCCCGATTTTTTCCGGTGCTGTTACAGCACCATCCACGTCTTGGCCCCGCGTGTCTGGCCGCCGTACTCTGCATGACCTTTTCCGGCTGCACGCCCAGCATTCACGATGCCATCGCACGGGGTAATCTGGACACCGTAATGCAGTTGCTGGATGCGAATCCGGCACTGGTGTCGGCGCGGGACGGGAAGCGGAAAACACCCCTGCACAGCGCCGTCACGTACAAACAACTGCAGGTCATGAACCTGTTGGTGGAAAAGGGGGCGGATATTAATGCGCAGGACGTAACCGGTATGACCCCGCTGCATGTGGCCGCCATGCTGGGAAGACGTGAAGAAGCGGAATGGCTTCTGGAACACGGGGCAAACCCCAAGATAACAGATGCCTATGGCGACATGCCGATTCACACGGCTTCGATTTTCGGCCACGGCCAGATCATCGGACTGCTGGTAAGCACGGGCATGTCCCCCGAGATCAAAAACGGGCAAGACCAACTTCCCTCGGAAATCGCCCGCGAGTACCGGCAGGACCGTGTCGTGTCCTATATTGAACACCTCAAGCGAAAGGGATAGGTTGCAACACGGGTATGACCCGTTAACGCGTCATTTCGAAATACGAAGCACTCTGGTTTACACCAAGTCCTTTTTATGATGAGATTGCTTCGTACCTCGCAATGACGGGGTTCTCTCGTTCCCAAATTCCATTTGGGAACGCACTTGCAGGCGAAGTTCCACTTCGCAACCATGATCGAGCACCTGAATACGCCAAACGCACCAACGTGAAAAAGGAAATGGAATTTCAAGAGAGATTACGTTCCCAAATGGAATTTGGGAACGAGGACATTTGGGAACGAGGACATTTGGGAACGAGGACAACGGGGACAAACCAAGCGATAAACGGAACCTTCGCCTTCCCTCCGGTTATAAGGAAAACAACCACATGATGCCTTCCCTGAACCGTCGGTCTTTCCTGCAGAACGTATCCTCGGGCATTATTGGCGCGGCCGTGTCCTCCGGCAGGGCATGGGCCGAAGACGCTCCGGCGGGTGCGGCCGGCACGGCCACACAACGCCCCCCGAATATTCTGCTTATCATCACGGATGATCAGGGTTATGGTGATTTGGGCTGTCATGGCAATCCGATACTTAAAACACCCCATCTTGATCGGCTCCATGAGGAGAGTGTGCGATTCACCCGATTTCACACGTGCCCAGTGTGTTCGCCGACCCGGGCATGCCTGATGACCGGACGCTATAATTACCGGACGGGGGTCGTGGACACCTATGCGGGCAGGTCCATGATGGACCCGGAAGAGAAGACCATCGCCGCCCTGTTGAAAAACGCGGGCTATACGACCGGTATTTTCGGGAAATGGCACCTGGGCGACACCTGGCCATTGCGGCCGATAGACCGTGGTTTTGACGAATCATTGGTGCACCGCGGCGGTGGCATTGCCCAACCTTCCGATCCGGAATTTTTCGTGCGGCAAGACACCTATTTCAATCCCATGCTACAGCACAACGGGCGTCAGGAGCGCTATCCGGGATATTGCTCCGACATTTTTGCCACGGCCGCCCTGGCATTTATGGAAACACACCGGGAGAGGCCTTTCTTCACCTACCTGGCTTTCAACGCCCCCCATACGCCGCTGCAAGTTCCCGAGGAAGACGTTGCCCCCTATAACCTGCCGGGACTGAACGAGGAAACCGCCCGCGTCTACGGAATGATTACCAATACGGACTATCATATCGGCCGTGTGCTGAAGGGCCTGTCCGATATGGGCCTCGAACGCGACACCATTGTGCTGTTCATCACGGATAATGGGGCGCAACAGCTGGCCGGAAACGACCGCTATACCGCGGGCCTCAGGGGGTGGAAAGGCAGTGTATATGACGGCGGTATTCGGGTACCCTGTTTTATCCGTTGGCCGAACGGTTTTTCCGGGGGACGCGACATAGACCGCATTGCCGCAGCCATCGATATCACACCCACGCTGCTGAGCCTGTGCGCTGTTTCCCTGAACGAAGGGCCCGCTTTCGACGGCGTAACGCTGGCGCCGCTTCTGCGGGAAAGTCCTGCCGCCCTTCCCTGGCCCGACCGCACGTTGTTTTTTCAATGGCACCGCGGCAATATGCCGGAAGCGTTCAAGAACAGCGCCGTCCGAAAGCAGCGCTGGAAGTTGGTAAACGGCACCGAGTTATATGACATGTCCGGCGACCCGGCGGAAGAACGGGATGTGGCGCCCCTGCATCCGGAAATCGTGAAGGAACTGCGCGACGCCTATCTGAATTGGTTTCAGGATGTCGGCAGCACGCGGGGCTATGGCCCGGTTCGCATTCACCTGGGCAGCGAACAGGAGAATCCAGTTGTATTGACCCGGCAAGATGCACGGGACGCCGCCAACTGGACA
>JAKLHG010000566.1 GCA_022710255.1 Candidatus Hydrogenedentota bacterium | reverse complement strand
AGCGCGGCATTCGCGAAAAGGTCGTTTTCCGGGGGAACGTTGTTGCCATAAATCCATCCCGCAAAGGTGGCACTCTTGCTGACCTGTTCGGGACTTTCGTTGTCATTCTGCAGTATATTTGACCGGAAACAATCTCCGTTCAGTACAAAATCCGTGTTTCCCCGGACCAGTATTCCCTCCACAAAACCGTCCTCGGCGTTAAATACCGGAGACCCGGAATTGCCGCCGTACGAGTCGAGATTCGCGTAGAAAAAGCCTTGGGCATCGTTTTTTCGGACCCGGGTTTCGCTGCCGAATGCAATTTTTTTGGGAAGGCCGGAGGGATGGCCGATCACGCCCACGCGGACACCCACTGCAATCGTATCCATTTCGCGCAGGGGAAGGGCGCTTGCCCCTGGCGCGGTTATGGGACGGTCCACCCGAATCACGGAATAGTCATACTCGTGGGTGTAAGACCGGGCAATAATCTGGACGCCCGTGTATACCTGGTCCTTGGAAAAAGTCAATACGGGTGTTATCGCATCGGCCATATCAAAGCCGAACAGAAAACGCGTATTTCCCAAGTCTGCTTCACTGATGCAGTGGCCCGCCGTCACAATAGTATCGATGCCCGCCATGAACCCGGTGCAGAAAGGCGCGACGGGCTGGTCTCCGTAAGGTTCATCAGAGCAAGCCGGGGCCCCGAAGTGTTGGTAAGCATCCGTTATTAATTTGCAGGTACCGTTTTGATTGTCCGTCAGGTCCTCGGCATAGACCACGGCGCAGGTGGATGCCGCCCAGGCGAGGTGAGCCGTGTCGGTGGTCTCGTATACTTCTCTGCGATCATCACTGCCATAAATGACCTTGTCTTCAGAGGTCGAAGAGGAGACCTGATTCGCCGTGACATTTTCTGCCCCGGCTGATGCGTACCGCACACTGAAGAGGACGAGAAGGGGCAAGGCAAGGATGGTTCTCAGCGGAACGGTTATGGTTACCGGGCGCTGTAGCATCGTGGGATAGCGATGCCCTTTTCCGCGTTGTTTCATAAAGTGGATTCCTTGTGCATGTCGTTGATTTACGCGCAGGGGTTATGGAGGAACGTTAAACGGGCGGGTGAGGCGTCCATTTGCCTGGCCACATCTTTCCCGCTTTGTTTCACGCATCACATCCCGGGGTCCGTGGCGACCCGGCCAGGTCCGCCACGGGCCCGTATTAAGCCCTTTGTAAAGAATACCAAAAAAGCCCGCATTTTGATAATGCTTTCTGGTACGCTCCCCCTTTTATGAATTCAGAACTGCTCCGCTCAGGCAGGTTGTATGTTCTTATGCAATACTCCCTTCGTTTAGATTATGTCCGCACCCGCCAAAAGAAAGATGGACTTCATCTGCCGCCTAAGGAATCCGCAAAAGCCCCGACAGCCTTCTAAGGCGATTCTAATTTTGGGGACATGTTTATGTACTTATTTTCCGGGATGGGTCTATACAGTGATGTGAGGGGTTTTGTTCCTCCTGATTCTTTCCGGGGTGTCCCTCCACAATGCAAAATGTATACTGGCGGCGGGGGGGGGGGCAAGGATTAAATAGAATTCTATTTATAGTTGATTATCGAGTTAAATTAAATTTATTGCGTGATCATGTTGACAAGACGGTGCGTTTACGTTATACTAATGCCATTGTAACACGTGTGTTCTGACTGTAGGATGTATGGATGGCAAAGCGAATCTTTGCATATAGCATAGCAGCGCCGCACTGTGGCGGTTTCAATATGATGCGTCTATTTTCCAACCTTATCGCATTGAGGGCCTTTATGACAGCCTCTTTGACAGAGGCGTTCCCATCATAAATGCCCGGGCGGGTCTCGCCCGTCTCCATTCATGCCTTCCTGCCGTCAGTTTTGACAAGGAACAACCACCCCATTCGTGGGCAGGGAGGTCGCATACATGGCAGTTTATTTAGCGATAGGCAGCGTGGCAGGCGTTGGTGCAGGGGTTCTGATTTCCTTTGTGTTTTCCCGGATTCGCGCGGGCGGCCATCTCAATAGTGCGCGCAGGGAAGCGGCCCAGTTGCTTTCGGACGCGGAGCGGGACGCAGCCTCCATCATTAAGGACGGCAAGACATCTTTAAAAGAGCTGGAGATTAATCTACGGGCCAAGTTGGAAGATGAGGGACGTGAGTTGCGCAAGGAAATTGCCGGAATTGAAAAACGGCTTGCCTCCAAGGAACAGAGTCTTGACACCCGGGCGCAGACGCTAGACAAGACTGCTGCCACCTTAAACGCGCAGGAACGCCAGCTGGTGATTCGCGAAAAGGATAACGAGCGGGAGCGCACCAAGTTAAACGCCGCCATCAAAGAACAAATTTCCAAACTGGAGAGTATCGCGGGCATGACCGCGGACGCGGCGCGCCGGGAATTGTTCACCCGCCTGGAAACCGAAGTAAAGCGCGATTGCGCCCTCGAACTTAAACGGGTGGAGGACGAACTCCGTGAGAACGCGGAGAAAAAGGCGCGATGGGTCATCGGCGAAGCCCTGCAACGCTGCGCGGCGGACCACGTGGTGGAGAGTACCGTTTCCGTGGTGCCCTTGCCGAATGATGAAATGAAGGGACGCATCATTGGCCGGGAAGGGCGCAACATCCGCGCGCTGGAAAGCGCCACGGGCATTAATGTGATTATTGACGACACGCCGGAAGCGGTGGTGTTGTCGGGATTCGATCCCGTACGCCGCGAAACGGCCCGCATCACCCTCGAACGCCTCATCGAAGATGGCCGCATTCATCCGGCCCGCATCGAGGAGATGGTGGAAAAGGTAAGCCAGGAAATGACCGCCTCCATCAAGGAGCGTGGTGAGCAGGCCTGCCTGGAGGCGGACGTACACGGGCTGCACCCGGAAATCGTGAAACTCCTCGGACGGTTAAGCTTCCGCACCTCATACGGCCAGAATGTACTACGCCATTCTTTGGAAGTGTGCCACCTCG
>JAKLHG010000565.1 GCA_022710255.1 Candidatus Hydrogenedentota bacterium | reverse complement strand
AATGCACAATAAAAAAGGATACATAGAATGGGAAAAATCAAGACGCCCCATGTGGGATTGTCCACATTCCAAGGCCCGACACTGTAATCCACTTCAAGAGCACCGGACTTGCCTTTGGAGAAGAAGGTACCGAAGGAAGACCCAAGCACTCCATGAATGAAACCGAGTGCTACCAGATTCCGGTTTTTATCTTCCATGAATACATAGGTAAGTGCGATGCCTAGCAAGAAAGTTACTGCCACCAGCCCATAAGAGTTTATGTGTATCAAGCCAAAGCAGGAACCGCTGAGTGTAGCAACCAGCAATCGTTTCTTATCCAGCGCAAAAAACCATGCGTATACGGCAAACAAGGGCAGGAAAAATGCGCCAAAAGCAAAAAACGTCCAGTCTGGAACAGCATTGCCATGACTCCTCCGCAACAATACGAACAGCGCCGCTGCTGTCAAAAACGCCGTTAGGAAAGAGGAAACCATTGTAAAACGAAGACGGTTCTCGGGAGCAATCACATTGGAGGAGGAGGTTGATGGCCCGAAGCCCTTTCGGATGCGCGTACCCAGATAGGACGAAAAGAGTAACTGCTGGACGAATCCCCAGAATACATACCCGAAGATGCCAATGAGAAATGCGCTTATACTGATGCCCTCAAAGGCCGCCATGCCCCGTTGCGCCATGGCGGCAAGTATAATCAGTACAAAAAGAGGCAGGGAGATAATCATGGCGGTGCGGAATGCGGATAGAAAGTTGTCATACCGGATGCCGAAAGTGATAATAAGCAGGGACAAAACACTGCCAAAGGTCACCATGCCGATAACCCCGGGAAAGCCCTGCTTCCATTCGGTCATACCTGTGCGGTCAAGATTAAAAAAGTCCACCACCTTTTCCCAATGGTAGACATTCATGGTATTCAGACCCACAAAAAGCCCTACAAGAATCAGCACGAGCACGGCACGTTTCAGGGGAGTTGCCTCTTTCAATATGCGCCATAACCCCCAGGGTGTACCAAGCCCCCAGTTGGAAGCAGTGTCTTTATGAAGAAAGGGCGCTACAAAAAGCATGTAAAGCGCGCCGCCGACCATGAGTATCTCGGAAAGTCGTTTTGCGCCCTTGACATCTTGCATCACACCAAAGGAATAGGCAATTATCCAGAGAAAAACCAGAATAAAGACCATAAGTCCCATGCCTTCGATAAAATTTGCTCTGGGAGAAAAGCGTTCACGTTCCAGGTCGCCAGCGGTAGTGCGCACATAGCCCTGTTGCATATTCAGTTCCTTTACGGTTAGATGTTTAATAAGCAGGATACGCCAGGTAAGACGAAATCAATAGTAGTCTCTTGCACAACGTCTATTTTGTGACTTCGGGAAAGCATAAAAGGTCAGATAGGGCCGGTTATCAAGAAGGCGCTGCAGGTATACCGCCAGTTCCAGGGCATGATAATCACCCCATAAAGACGCTTCGCCTTGGGGTACTTTTTTGCCCTTGGGCGTGCAGTCCCATCCATTGGGACGATGGTAAATGCTGTGTAGCAGCAGGCCGTGATGATTTGGGTCTTCGCTGAGGTAGGGCGCTGAAAACAGGGTGCGCGCCACGGCGATTCCTGCCTTGTAATACCGCTTTCCTTCTCCTTTTATGCCCAGGACTTTGCCAAGACGCAGCAGCCCTTGTGCAGCAATTGCGGCAGCTGAACTGTCTACAGGCTCCCAGTCATTGTCCGGCTCTGAAGGCCGGTTGAGATAATCGCCCATGTTCGCAAGCCCCGGTGCACCAGTATCCCAATAAGGCACGCCATCCACAGGCGTATTATCAATGAAAAAATCCGCTGTAGCTTTTGCGCCATCAAGCAGCGTTTTGTGAAAGTACAGGCTTTCCTTGATGCCGTCAAGATAATGATCGTGTTCCTGAAAAAACTCCAGTTGTTCAGCAAAGCCCAACACAGCCCAGGCAAGACCACGGGTCCAGGTGGTGAATGGTGAATAGCCCTGTTGCGTGCTTGGGCAGCGGTAGTTGCCGTCTTTCACGTTGAAGATGCTCTCATGCACCACACGCCCGCGCACATCGTATTTATCGCGGGCTTTTCCGTAGTAAACATTGTACAGAAGTGTTGCGCTGATATGGGCTGCCGCGCGGTCAAGCAGGGAAATGGGCTGATCATTTTCCCCCATGAGCACATGCCCGAGTACATGCGCCAGCACAAGGATGCGGCAGGAACGAATGGTGTCCACGAACAACGATTGCGGCCCGTTAAAGGAATGGATGAAACCACCACCACGGGCTAGTGGCGTCCAACGAGCGGCCTGCACGGCGCCGGACGCCTGAATTGCCAGTTCATATAAGCGCACCAGGTCTTCCGAATCGCCAGTGCGTCCTTCCAGTGCCAGACGCCGCAGATTGCCATAAGTGGAAAGATTGTTGAAACCGTGATCATGCACCCCGACATGGGTAACATGGGGCGCCATGAAAGTCAGCGTGTCGCTCCGTCCCGATGCCAACAAATCTTCGTCGCCTGTGGCATCGAACTGCAGTATGCGGCATCCATACAAAAAACCTTGTGTCCATTCTGTCCAGCCCCGCGTGGTGTACTTGCCATGTCGCGTAAACACCGGCGCACCTTTTCCAAGATTCCATACGCGTTTCAATTCACGAATTTTCGGTCCGCTTATGGCAAGAAAATTGTCAAGTAGTGGCCGCAAGTCTTGTATATTAACGCCTGTTGTTTTTATCATGAGTATTCTCCTTCATTCGTAATCTGAGGCAATACGATACCACAGGTAGACCATGAACTTCCCGCCAGCGTTTCAGCGCCAACCCCATAAAACCTATTTCACAAACCCTATTTCGGAATCCAAATCGTTCCTATAATATTACCTTCCTTGTAGCAGGAACGGTCTGCAGGTTTCATCTCTTTTTCGAAATGCAATTTCGGAACAAGCCGTGCTAGACAGTTAGGAAAATTTATTAAATGGAC
>JAKLHG010000564.1 GCA_022710255.1 Candidatus Hydrogenedentota bacterium | reverse complement strand
ATATCCGTTGGCCTCATCGTCGTTTACAAAACCTTCCGTGGCCGGGTCAATCGATAACTTGCGTCCTGTCCTGTAGGCGATATTTCCGTAATGGGACAGGAGGGTCGAACGATGACCGAATTCGATGTCTGCCCGGGGCTTTTCGCGGCTGCGAATGCAGTCGATGAAGTTGCTTAAATGTTCCGTATTCGACCGTTCAAAATAACCGTGTTCGACGCGGACGGAATTGCCGTCCTTGTCGAACACTTCCCAGCCGCCCCCGTGGCGGCCGAGAAACATGAACTGGTTGGTGCCGTACACTTCGATGCGGGTGCCGCTAAAGGCCCAGCGGGGCAGGACGTCCAGGTCCCGTACTTCCATGGGGGTTTTCTTCATGTACGGCGCCCACAAGGTCTGCTCAAAGACCATGGTCAGTTTGTCGAAATCCCAGTTGACGGTGTGCGTGTCCGGCGCTTCCTGGTCGTCATCGAAGAAATGTTTTCCTCCGCCGGAACATACCGCCTTGGGGAGGGGCTGATCAATGAGCCAGTGGGCAATGTCTATCTGGTGTATGCCGTCGTTGATGATGTCGCCTCCCGAATAGGCCCAAAGCCAATGCCAGGCATAATGGAAATGATTTTCGTTGAAAGGGCGCATGGGCGCAGGGCCCAGCCAGATATCATAGTTAACGCCCGGCGGCACGTCAGCATTGTCCTTCTTTCCGATATTGCCATGCTGCTTGCTGTTCATGACCCGCACGAAATGGACATCGCCGAATTCCTTGGAATGGACGTATTCATAGGCCTTCTGACAGTATTCCGCACTGCGGTTCTGGGTGCCCATCTGGACGACGCGGTTGTATTTGCGAGCCGCCTTTACCATCTGCTGGCCCTCCCAGATGTTATGAGAGGCCGGTTTCTCCACGTAGACATCCTTGCCCGCCTGGCAGGCCCAAACTGTTCCCAGGGCATGCCAGTGGTCCGGCGTCGCCATCAGGATGCCGTCCAGCTCCGGATCGTCAAGCATTTCCCGGAAATCCTGCATACACGTTGGTCGTTTCCCCGTGTGGTTTTCGATGGCCGCGGCGCGCGGTTCAAAATAGTTGGTGTCAGGATCCGCCAGGTAGCGCAGTTCCACATCGTCTCGTGTGGCGGCAAGGGGCGCCAGGAAACTGCCGCGTCCGCGCAACCCCATGAGGCCGAGCACCACCCGTTCGTTCGCGCCTTGGGCATTAATGGATACGCCCGCAGCGGCGGCGACTGTTGACGTCAACACGGCATGTTTCAGAAATTCGCGTCGGTCTAAGGAATTCATTTTCCGGTTCCTCCATACATAGTGTTTACTGTATCCCTATCGGCAAAGGCTTATGGGGCCACAATAGCTACAATCCGGCAGCGGATAGTTGACACGTCCGATTTGGAGGGTTATAGCACTACGCCGATGGTTAACAACAGGTTGGCGTAAATGCGCTGCTCCCCGGTGACGATTTGCAGGCACGTGTCCGGGCCCGACGCCTCTTCGTAGAACGTGAAGCGGTCGAAAGTGCTGAGGACAATGTCGGGCAGTAATTTGCGAAAATCATTGAAAATGGACGGTTCCGGTCCGTCGGCGGGTTCCATCACCGCGGCATCCTCCACGGGGATGCAGGTCAGGAGAACGCGCAACACATCAGTTACCGTGGGCATGCCCGGAGCGAGGTTCAGGTAGACCAGTGAGGCATTGTCGCCCAGCATGGTACTGGCGGGGTAATTTCCGTCGGTGATCAGGATCTTCGAACCGTGTCCGGCCGAGGCCAGCGCTTCCAGAATATCGGGATGAATCAGGGTTTGCTTTAACATGGAATACTCCTTTAGGGTGGTTGGCTGCCGCAACTGCTATGGCGGTATGGTATCGCTGTTGCCTCGCCGAATACAAGAAGACGCAGCCGTGCGTGTTACGGGGAAACGGATAAATTCGTTTCTCCGGACCTGTGGATTTACCGATACCAATTACGGTATGATGTCTTCATCGGAAAGAGGTGTTGGCGCCTGACCAATACCTTCCGGTGTCAACAACACCAATCTTCATGCGCGATTCGCACTTTGGCGTGCCAAGCGGCAAAAAAACATGCTGTTGGCATGTCCCCAGGCGGCGGAATACGCTAGGTGTATTTTCTTGTTCAACGTGCGGGCACAGCCCGCATGGGGCGGATTTACTGGAGTGCTGTATATGAATAAAGTCTTGGCGGGATTAGCAGGTCTGGTTCTCGTGGCGGGTGTGTTTTGCCAGAACCTTTTTGCGGATGAAACAGCGGAATCGGGGCGCAAGGTCTTTCAGGCTCGAAAAGACACGGTAATTACCATGCGCATTGTCATTGCCATGTCTTTCGGCAGCCGGGAGACGGAAAGTGAACAGGAGGCGAATGCGACCGTCATTTCACCGGAAGGACTGTCCGTGCTCGCCCTTTCCGCGGTGGACCCGCTCCAGATGGTACAGGAGGAGCGCGCGATTGAGGATGAGATAACCTCCCGCGTGGTATCCATACGCATGATACTGCCGGACGGCAGCGAAAAACCGGCGGAGGTCATCCTTCGCGACAAAGACCTGGACCTGGCGTTTCTGCGGCTGACGGAGAAGGTGGATGCGCCTCTGGCGTATGTGGACCTGAATCAGGCCGGCGCGCCGCAATTACTGGATGAGGTGCTGTGCATCATGCAGCTCGGGCGCGTTGCCCGGCGTTCGCACGCCGCCTTTATCGAACGTGTTGAAATGATCGTCGAACGTCCCAGGCTGTTCTACGCCCTGGGCAATCACCGGTCACGCCAGGTGGTGTGTTCTCCCGTATTTACCCTGGCCAATGAATTCGTCGGCGTGGGCGTCATGCGCAAAATGACCGGCAGCACCGATCTTTCCCCGGACAACATTATGGTGATTATTGTGCCGGCAAGCCAAATCAAAGAACTTGCCGAACAGATAACTCCCGCACCGTAGTCATATGCAGGAAG
>JAKLHG010000563.1 GCA_022710255.1 Candidatus Hydrogenedentota bacterium | reverse complement strand
GAAAAAGCGCATGCGTTCTTGCCGGTTCAGAGCGGTTACTTCGCAAAAATTTTTACCGCGATAACCGACTCCTGTAAAATCACAGGCATTATTTCTCATAAAACAAAATAGAATAATCAAAGCACGGTTAATTTCTGAAAATATTCCTTTTCGCAACAGAAGATTATGGTGAATACTGTTTTGAAAACCCGAGAATGGACCGAGTACCCGATAAAGGAATTCCTGCCATGAAAAGTAACCCTGTTGTGTTCATGTTCTTTACGATATTTTCGTTCGCTGTTTCGGTATACGGCCAGGAAAATATCGCCCTGGGAAAGCCCTATACGCTCGAACCCGTTCCCGCGTATGAACATTGCACCGACCCGGATGACGGCAAGCAATTGACCGATGGCATTTACACGGAGGGCTATTTCTGGACTCAGAAAAGCACGGTTGGCTGGTCCAACACGTCGCCGGTTATCATCACGCTTGATCTCGGTGAAGTGAGGCCGATACGCGGTTTATCCTTCAACACGGCGGCGGGCGCCGCGGGCGTGGAATGGCCAACCGCTATTCGTGTGCTGTTGGCCGGGGAAGATCGTGCGTTCCATGCGGCCGGCGACCTCTGCGTCCTCGACCTTGTCCATGGTTCCTTGCCGCAAGAAGGCTACGGGCTGCACCGGTTCCGGACGGATGCGCTTCAGGCGCACGGCCGGTATGTGGCGGTGATTGTGGAATCCTCGCCTTTTACATTCGTGGATGAAATCGAGGTGTATGCCGGGGACCCGGCCTGGCTGGATACCCCCCTTGCCGGACCGGAGGTACGTGACATCAAGGCCTACCTGGCATCTCTTCGTGTTGGGGATTCCATAAAGAAACGGTTGATACATGATCTGCAGGCCATTCGGGAACTCCTGGCGGACCCCATTCCGGAAGCGGTACGCGCTGAAATTACGGCGTCGCTGGACGCATTGGCCTCCGAAACCGCCAGTACCGCTGTGGACGCGCCGGAGGATTTCCGGGCGGTATTACCCCTGAATGCCCTGCACGCGCGCATCCTGTCCCTGCAGGCGCAGGTCTGGCGCGCATCAGGCCTGCCTCCCGTCGTGGTGTGGCAGACGGACAGCCCGTGGGATCCCCTCTCTCATATCGGAGTACCCCCACAAAATGGAACTGCCGCCATTGATATGAAGATGATGGCGGGAGAATACCGTGCCGCCGCCTTTCAAATCAGCAATGCCGGTGATCAGGAGGCCGTTTTCCAACTTCGTGTTGACGGCCTGCCCCCGAACTGCGTTACCGTGCATGAGGTGGCGTGGACGGATACCTACCAGTTGCGCCCGGTAGCCGCAGCCCTGCCTGAAGCGTCACAGGAAGGCGATGCTTACCGTATAACCGCACCCAGCGGCCTTACGCGGCAGGTATGGTTCACTTTCCATCCTACCGATATGCCGGCCGGCAGGTATGAGGGCGCAATCACCCTGCTCAACGGCGAAATGAAATTTACCATTCCCGTGGCATTACAGATCTACCCTATGCATTTCCCGGATAAACCATCTCTTCATTGTGGCGGCTGGGATTATGTGAACAACGGCGGTTCCTATGGGATTACGGAGGCGAACCGTGGACTCTTTATCGAGCACCTGCGCTCCCATTTTGTGGATTCTACGTGGGCAACGAGCGGGGTTATTCCCTCCGCAACATTTACCGACGGGGTATACGCACCCGGCGATACAGCCTCCTTCGATGAATGGATTGCCCTCTGGCCTGATGCCGCACGGTACTGTATCTTCGCATCGGTGGGCGGCCAAATCGGCCCATATAAAATCGGCGATCCGGGATTTGATCCGGCGGTGCAGGCCTGGGCCCAATTTCTGGCCGCGCATGCCCGCGACAAGGGCATAGCCCCGGAAACTATTTACCTGCTTCTCGTGGACGAACCTCACGACAATGCACAGGACGCTATTATCCTCGCATGGGCAAAAGCCATCCGTGCCGCAAACACAGGCCTGCAAATCTGGGAAGACCCGACCTACAGCGATATGACCCTGGCCAACCAGGACATGGTGGCCGCATGCCATATTTTATGCCCGAACCGCCAGATATTCGAAAGCAAGGGGGAGTCCTACCAGGCCTATTTTGGGGCACGGCAACAGGAGGGCATCCGCCTGGAATTTTATTCCTGCAGCGGACCGGCCCGTCTGCTTGATCCCTACGCCTATTACCGCCTACAACCCTGGCTGTGCTGGAAATGGAATGCGGATGCGTCCTATTTCTGGGCTTTTGGTGATAATGGACGCTACCCTTGCTGGAACGAATACCTCGGCACCCGGAATGCCTATACGCCCCTTTTTATTGATGAGACGCTCATCACCGCAGCCAAGGAAATGGAGGCTATCCGCGAGGGAATTGAAGACTATGAATATCTTGTGATGCTGCGGGCCGCCATCACCGATGCGGAAGCCAAAGGCGTCACCGGCCCCGCGCTCGATCATGCACGGGAATTGATGGCCAACGCCGCCCCGCGCGTGCTCGAGACAGGCGCCGGTTCCATCATGTGGCGGACAGAACGGCCCCGAACCGAAGCAGACACCGTTCGTATCGAGATACTCGAAGCACTTACGGCCTTATGATAAATACGGCAGGCTTGCGTACTATCCGAATTTAAGGTCTTGTGTGTTGAACGGCCTACCGGTGCAAACAGCACTTACTTTCAGGAAGGGAAAACGAAATGCTGGAAAGTGCAGACCGTATACTTGCGCAAATTAGTGGTTGGATGTGGGGTCCCCCCTTGCTTATTCTTTTGCTGGGTACCCATGTGTTTCTTACGATACGGCTTCGTTTTATACAGCGATACCTGCCGAAAGCCATCCGACTTTCCTTCAGCCGTAACGCGGAAGGGGAAGGGGATGTCAGTCATTTCAGCGCTCTTACCGTGGCGCTGGCGGCTACCATTGGAACGGGAAATATCGTAGGCGTGGCAACCGCTGTCA
>JAKLHG010000562.1 GCA_022710255.1 Candidatus Hydrogenedentota bacterium | reverse complement strand
CGGGAACACAAGGTCCCTGTGGACCTGCATCACCTGGTGGCGCTCGCGGCGCCGCGTCCCTGCCTCCTGAGTACCGCCCTTAACGATACCGTGGAACATACCTGGGCCCTGCAGCATACTTATCTTGCCGTAAAGCCCGTGTATGCCTTGTATGGGGAGGAGGACAATTTCCGCATTCTCTGGCGTCCGGGTGGTCATGAAACGTGGACCGAAGTTATAGAGCGTTATCTGGACTGGTGTGACCTGCATTTCGGGCGCGGTAACTATGAATTTCCGGAGACTTTTGTTTACCCCTGGGACTGGCAGGGCTGGCGCGAGCGCGCTACTTTGGCCTTTACACCGGATTCGTTGCCGGTTCGGGAATTTGGTTCGACGCCGCCGGCTTCCCTCGGGGAAATCGTAAAGAACTTTCTCGGGCAAGGACCTCCTGAGGGTGTAACGCCTAACATGACTTATGGTACGCTGAATGACCGTCTCCTTGCGCAATACGGTCGGGAATCGGCCGGTATCGGGCTAGAGCGGGACCAACTGGTTTTCGGCGAATATATCGCCGCAGAGGTGTACCTGAAGGAAGGCAGCATGGAATCGGACAAGAAATTGCCCACCATCCTGTATCTGCCCCCTTTCTGTACGCCCACAGGCTACAGCGCCGCTTATAACCGGGGCGAACAGGCCTATCGCTCGCTCGCCATGGCGGGCTATGCCGTCTTTTGCTTCGATCCCATCGGCACGGGCAGGCGCGTGGATGAAGCTGCAGCCTTCTATGAGCGCCATCCCAACTGGTCGCTCCTCGGGAAAATGGTCCGGGACGCGCAGGCGGCCCTGGATGCCCTGCAGCAACTGGCGTATGTGGATGCGGAGCGAATCTGGGTTGTGGGCTATGAATCGGGCGCCTTAACCGCCATTCACCTGGCGGCCCTGGACGCGCGCCCCGCAGGATACGGGCTCGTTTGCCCACCATTGCCTTACCGGCTGGATACGGACATCGCCGAAACCGGCGGCATTAGCCGATGGGCGCAGGAGCGCATGCTTTTACCTCAATTAGGGTTGTTTTCTGGAAGTGAAATACGTACGCCCTATGACCTCGACGAGATACTGATGGCACTGGCGCCAAAACCGCTGGTTTTAGTAACGCCGGAATATGACCGCTTTGCGCCATCAGAAAAAATGGACCAAGCCTGCACTTCCATTGAAAAGGCGTATGATGCCATAAACGCACATGGCAACTTGGTTCGTATATCTCCCCCCAGATACAACCATTTTGATGTTGCCATGCAACGGGAATTGATTGGCGCGATGAAACGATTCCGCGTGGAGTAGAGAGGCTTCAAGGTTCTGAATCAATGTTAATCCACCGGATCTGCCTGTGAGAATTCGTCAAGCTTTGACGTTCTATCGTTTTTCTTCGCGTATGAACATGTTGGCTCTTTTTGCTGTTTACAACATCCTGCTTGTACCGTCATGCCGGTTTTTTCGCGACTGATAACTACTTTTATTTAAGTCTTTACCGGTATACCGCGAAAAAGACCGGCATCCAGATGGAGGCGCCTAAGGGGGGGCTTCCGGATTTGTACCTCGCGCCCTTTATTACCTTCCGCGGTCTTATGGACCTGGATTCCGGCCTTTTTCGCGCCTATACGGTACTTCCTTTCAAACGCGTCCAGGCGCGCGAAAAAACCGGAATGACGTAGGCTTGGTCGTGATAAGATGGACAACAAGGCTTTGAGACAGGATCGATACTTGTTTTCATGAAGTCCCTTTTAGGAGTCCTCCTCATACCACCGACCCTGCCGGTGATTGTTGATTACACGTAAATATGCTGGGACTGCCGAAAAGAACACGCAAGGCTTTGCTGATGTTTACTGATTTTGGCGGCAGGAAAAGCCACAGAAGAAAAAAACGCACGGGCAACACCATTCGCTGATGGTTGCTGCCCGTGCTCTTTACTGTCTAGGATAATCCTGAAAGCGGGAATGTTTCCCGTTTAAATCACTTGGCTAGTACCCAGCAATTAGGGGGCGCCTGCCCTGCATTGTAGGTATACCCTTCACCGTTTTGCCAAATGTAAGCGGCACGGATGGCGTACCCAATAGGATTGGTTCCTTGCTGCCATCCGGCAAGGTAGGCAATCGCTTCGGGCAGTTTGATAGCCCAATCCAGGTTGATGTCGGCCGGATGGGGCACATCACCGACACATTCATTATATTTGGTTTGACAGGCGGCATCCCAAGCAACATTACAGCAAACGGCATCTTCAAGAACAACTTCAATGTAGCACGGATCATCGGGTCCGTACGGGGCTTCCGCAGAACATTCAGGGATTTCACCCTCGACTTCACCTTCACCTTCACCTTCACCTTCACCCTCACCCTCACCTTCTCCCTCCGCAGGTGCTTCAAGGCTCAGGCAGAAGGCCAGATTACCTTCAATCGGGAAGGGGCCTTCTTCGCCAACGCCAAAGTAGGTGTTATCCCCGCTCAGGGTATTCATCCAACCGAATGAACATCCGGGTACACCACTTTCCAAACCGACTACGGATAGAAAATGTTCCCCTGCCGGCAGAGTCGCACACGTGGCCAGTGAATTCGCATGATAGCGATAAATGGTGACTTCGTGTCCCTTCATGGTAGCGCTTCCGACAGCGGTCTTCGCCATGGTGATATTTTGCGTGTACTCCGGGTTCTCAAAACCTCCTTCTTGATTGACAATGGCCACCGTAAACTCTTTCGTCGCTGTGGTGCAGTCAACACCATCAGTATCCACCTCAACCCCCCACCATGTCATGGAGCATATTGTCGTTTCTTCCGCCAAAGTGAAACTATCCAAAATCAACGATGCCTGACCAAGCTCAAGCAGCGCAAACTCGACTCGGTTTCTGCGGAATCGAAAGATAATGTAGGGAAGAATGAAATGAAAGGGAATGTGGCCGTAGCCGTACCACAAAATCCAATTATCCATGTTCCCTTAGTTTAGTGCGCGT
>JAKLHG010000561.1 GCA_022710255.1 Candidatus Hydrogenedentota bacterium | reverse complement strand
CTGCAATTCCGGATCGGAACATGCCGCCTTGCCCTGGGAGATCGCGAGCGGGCCAAAGCGGCTTTTCAAAAGGCCCGCGATGAGGATTGTGAACCGTTCCGTACGGATAGTTCCATAAACGCTCTCATCAAAGACCTGTCCGAGCAACTAGCCGGGCAAGAAGTGTATTATGCCGATGCCGAATCCGCGCTGCACGAGGCGGACAGCCAGGCTATCTCCGGCAACGGCCTGTTTTACGATAATGTCCACCTGCTTTTCCCCGGCAATTACGCCATTGCCGCCTGTCTCTTCCCCCGGGTAACCTCGGCGCTTCGCAAGGCAGGATTCCGCCTGCCCGACACTACCGCGAGCGCACCCCCGGAAACCTGCAAAGAACGCCTCGGCCTCTCCCCCCGACAGTATTACCGCCATTATGAATGCGCCCTTGGGCACCTGAAATACATCACCGACTTGGAGGCATTCCAGGATGTTTTACAGGACCACGATACCGAATGGCTGGAACGGGAGGTACAGGCCTTGGTACAGACGGCGGATACAGACGTTGAAACGACCCGGGGATCCCCGAAATATGGGACAGACATTCCGCAACAGCACTATTTAGCAGTGAAAGAGTTATGGCGCCAGGAAGATAAATCCACCGCAGTCGCCAAGGCCGCAGCCCTGGCGGAGATATACAAGGAACGCCCGGATGCACACCTGCTGTATGCTC
Source organism: Candidatus Hydrogenedentota bacterium (assembly GCA_022710255.1). Taxonomy (GTDB): domain Bacteria; phylum Hydrogenedentota; class Hydrogenedentia; order Hydrogenedentales; family CAITNO01; genus JAAYBJ01. Next base: position 2,274 of record JAKLHG010000561.1, on the reverse strand, counting down.
AAATATTGGAATTATCCGGGGATTCAGCCAAAAGCAGCGCCATAATGAATGAATTGAAAGCCATGATTCGCTGGGATGCACTCTGATAAGGCCTGGCATAATACCGCATCTTTCTTGTGTCGGCAAACCAAGTCACGGGAAGGGCACCAGAGCACAAAACCTGATATAATCCTCTAATCCGAATACCAGCATAGGCATTGAAAGAACCGCCATGGAACGAAAATGCTTCCCATGAATGATATTCTCTTTATCCAACACCAAACCAATATGATGTACCCGGAAATCATCCCCATGTCCCTGCCGGCCATCATGAACCGGGTACACAAACGTTTTCCGGTCCGCGGGTATTTTCTCGAAGAACTCACCGAAACCCACCTTCGCAACGCAAGAATTTTGATTCTGAGCATCCATTGGTATGTAAGCATTAAAGGCGCCATCCAAACGGCCGACTGGGCAAAACGGGTCAACCCGGATATTAGTACCATTGCAGGCGGCATGTCGGCAAGCGTGTTCTATCCATTCCTCCTGCGGGATTCCAAAATCGACTATATTATTCGGGGCGACGGGGACCTTCCCTTATTGTTTCTTGTTGAGGCATTGCTTGAGCATAAAGACGTCTCCCAAATACCTAACGTAGCGGGACGCGAATTTGTCGCAGACGAATGGCAGGCGGCCGACCAGGATACGCTGGACTCAGGAGATTACCGGACACTCGACTGGTTTCCGACGCTTGATCATCGCATCAGGCGCATGCACACACGGTATAACGGAAAAATCCTGCCGATCCATCCCCTGTTGGCGACCTACCGGGGCTGTCCCATGCCGTGCGAGAACTGCTGCGGCGCGGCGGTCACCCAAAAGGCCCTGTATCGGCGCAGCCCGCTTCTACGCAGCGCAGGTCCCGTCGCCGCCGATCTGGAAGCCTACAGTGATGATCGCGGCTGCAACTTCGTCAGCATCTATCACGATTTTGCCTCCCTGGCGGAGGAATCTTATACGCGTGAGGTACTAGGCCGACATTATGATTTGGACGTGTATTATGAGCTGACCCGGCTGCCATCTCCCGCGATGCTGCGCCTGATTGTGGAAACCTTCCGCAGGGGCACCATCGCGTTTAGCCTTGATGTGCGGCATATGACCTCCTGCCAACTGGTTGACGTACCCGCCCTGATTGACGCCATAAACCTGGTCGCCGCCACCGGCCGTTTCGAACCCCGCTTGTGCTACCTGAGGCAGGGATTAAAAGAAAATAAGGCCTACAGAGAGGCCTTTGAGGCCGTCCGACAAGCAACACCATGCACAGTTTATTGTTCCGATTGGTGGTGGGAGGAAGAAAATCCCCTTCCGAATTCAGATGGACTCTGTACTGAAGCTATTTATCACGCCTGCATGAACAATAGCAATCGGTATCAGGCTTGGAATTACCTGTTCCGCCTGTCCTATCTTATGAATTACCATGCACCGGCTCTGAATCATACGTTAAAACTTTTCAGATACGCTTATGGCGGTGTAAAATAACGCTGAGTTATTAGGGTTCCGGATAATACACTTATCAATGGACAGGAATACTATGACGCAAGCCGCACCTGAATTGACTGTTATCGCCACGTGTTATAACGAAGAAGAAACCATCGGTGAGTTTCATCAGCGGTTAAGTAAAACCCTTCGTGAAACAGGCCGCACCCATGAAATCATCTATGTGAATGACGGTAGCCGCGACAAAACGTTTGAGCGGCTTCAGGAACTCTTCGGGGAAGACGAAAGTATCGCCGTAGCCGCGGACCTGATGTTCAATGTCGGTCAACCTACCGCCATCACCGTGGGATTTGTTCATGCGCAGGGCAGCAAGATTGTCATTATGGATTCCGACTTGCAGCTGGCCCCGGAAGAACTACCGCTCCTGCTGGAAGTCTTCGATGAAGGTTATGTCCTGGTCAGCGGTTACCGCAAGGTGCGCCACGACCCGTGGCAGCGCATCGTTGCCTCTAAAATAGCCAATGCCCTGTTGCGCTGGGCTATGGGCGGAAATTTTACCGATTTTGGATGCACCTTTAAGGTAATTGACGCCCGCCTGGTCCGCGCTTTTGAATACGGTCCCTTTCGGCCGTTGCAGCCTGCGGGACTCGTCGCCGGCGCCCATCATGTCAAAGAGGTGCCTGTATCCCATTTCCCGCGCAAAGTCGGCAGATCCCAATACACCTACTGCAAGTTGTTCCTGTACGCTGTGGATAATTTAATCGACTTTTCACATCGGCCCTTTGTCGCGTTGGGCGT
>JAKLHG010000560.1 GCA_022710255.1 Candidatus Hydrogenedentota bacterium | reverse complement strand
CAAAATGGTCTCCGTGGGCGGTCAAAGTGACACCCGCCGATGCCCCCACGGCGGATTGCGCGCGCAGACGAATTGACGAACAACTGGCCCGATTGGGCGTTGACTATGTGGACCTGTATCTGCTTTGGCTTTTGAATACACCTGAGCAGTTCCGGCAGGCCACAAGCAAAGGAGGCTTGCTTGACGGCGTGTTGCGTGCCCAGGATGAGGGTCTGGTGCGGCATATCGGGTTCTCTTCGCATGACACGCCGCAAAATATATGTAGTTATATGCGGGAAAGTGACTGGTGTGAAGTTGTGATGGTCAGTTTCAACCTGATCAATCATCATAATGCCTGTGTGTTGCAACAAGCCCATGTCTTGGGAATTGGCACACTGGTGATGAATCCTGTCGGTGGTGGAAAATTCACCCAGCCCAGCCGGGTGCTTGATGCGTTGGCGCGAAAAACGGGTGTTTCTTCTGCCGCGGAGCTGGCGATACGGTATATTATGAACAACCCTAATGCGGACAGCATGCTTTCCGGTATCGCCAAACATGCCGACATAGATGATGGGGTGCGGTGCGTGGAGTGCGGCCCCCTGAACGTGGAACAGATGCGTTTCGTGCATGATATGCTCGACTCTATTGATGAAAAGGCCCGGCATTTTTGCACGGCCTGCGGTTATTGTATGCCGTGCCCCCAAGGGGTGGATATCCCCGGGGTTATGGCCTGCCTCGAGCGGCAACGGTTCTGGGATCTGAGTGATTCCGCCCGTAAAAAATACCGCAGGTTGCGCGGAAAGGATGCCGCGAAATGTACCGGGTGTGGGTGTTGTCTATCAAAATGTACCCAGCACCTGCCGGTTCCCGATGAAATGTGTGCCGCGTACCGGATATTCGGAAGTTAGCTGGGCTTTATCGGTGCGGTGGAGCCGTGGATTCACGGATTATGAGTTCGGGTTCGAATGTCAACGTGGGTGATGATTGCCGCCGCTCGCGGGTATTTATCATTTCCACAAGCAGTTGCATGGTGGACCATCCCATCTCGTGCAGCGGCGTTCTGACCGTAGTAAGCGCGGGTGTCACAAAGTTTCCCAGTCTGTTTTCCGGGTTGGCTGCACTGTCAAGGCAGAGGTCATCAAATCCTGTGACGGACAGGCGTTCGGGTATTGGAATACGGCGCTCGCTTAAGTATCGCATTCCCCCTATAGCCAACAAATCGTTCATATAGGCGATGGCGGTGATTTCGGAAGCCTGTCTCAATAATTGTGCGGTATAGCGATAGCCCGCGACCAGGCCTACGTCAGCGTCCGAAGCGCGCATGATGTACCGGGAACCCGGAGGGGGGGCCTTGAATTTCAGCAGGGCGTCCTTCAGGCCGCGAATCCGCTCGTTGGCCTGATGGTTCTTGTTGCTTGCGGCGATAATTCCGATCCGGCGATGCCCCAGGACAGCCAGGTGTTCCCCTATTTTCGTGCCCGCCGCATAGTTGTCAAAATCAACACAGGCACAGGGATCTTCCGGCAGATGTACCCCGCCCTTAACATAGGGTACCGCTACCGCGTCCAGCAGAGCCAGAATTTCAGGGGCGATGACGCTTCCGCCGGTCATGAGAAAAAGCCCTTCCACGCGCCAGGCCAACATGCGCTGTATACAACGGTCGAGTTCGGACGGTTCGTAAGCCATGTCGCCTGTAATGAGTTCATACCCGGCTTCACGGACATAGTCCTCCGCGCCTTGCAGCAACTGGTCATAATAATGGCTGTGGCGGCTCAGCATAACGAAACCTATGATTCCGGACCGGGCTTTTTTCAGGGTACGTGCCAGAGGATTGGGCATATATCCCATGCGTTCGGCTTCCGTCCGTATGCGTTGAACCGTCGCCTCGCTGTAATTCTTCATTCTCGGCATATTGTTCAGGACCGCGCTGACGGTGGAGGGAGAAACGCCCGCTGCTTTCGCGATGGTGGCCAGGGTCGGCGGTTTTTTGGGGCCCGGATTGGAGGGCTTAGTCATTATGGCGCAACTCCCGCAGCCATTCCGAGGGCCAGGTGTCTAAAAAGGGTTGCGGGAAATCCGCATTGCGTACCTTTACTGCAGGGGCGCCGAACGCCACAATGCCGGGCTGGGTAAGGTCTTTTACCACGGCGCTTTGCATACCGACCGTTACCCAGGGCGCAATGGTCAGGCTCTGCCTGACTGCGGTGCCGAGGCCCAGATGAACCCCTTCCCCGATGACGGTGTGTCCGGCAATGTTGCACCCCGAGGTGCAAGTGGCATAATCCCCAAAAATACAGTCATGGCCGCAGCGGGCGCAAAAAAAAGTCACATAGTCGCCCAAACACACATTGGTAAACAGGTAGGCGCCGGGATGTACTACGCCGCCTCTTCCCAACGAACAGTCAGGTCGCACAAAGGCGTTGGAACTGACCTGGGTGGGCGCCGGTTCAAGCCCCGCCGCCAAGGCTTTGCATACCAGGATTCGTTTTACGATTGGGTCCCCCATGCCGCAGATGAATTTTCTAAAAGCGCTCTGGCGATGTTTGCGAAAGTTGGAAAAGTCCCAGTCATGCACCACTTCGACTTGTTGTTTTCCGACGGTTATAACGTTCACTTCTTGCGCTTCGGGAAGGTCGTTGACAAATAGCGTTTCCGCTCCCGGATTCGATTCCTGTAATACCCAATAGGCTTCGCGGGCGCTGCCGCAGGAGCCTAAGATGACCATGGTGTCGCTCATACTACAACCTTAGTGCTTTTCGTTTCGTTTTAACAGGGTCTTGATGATGTAAGCGGGCTTCCGGTGGAGAACAATATAGTTGCGGATGGTGAACTCACCGACCGCGGCCACGGTTCCCAATACAATGGCGGTATTCAGCCCGATAAAGGCGGCCAGCGCCGGGACAAAATTGTCGGGGCCGGATTCCCAGACGCCTGTGAGTCCAGTCAGGATTCCCGCAACCGAGAGGAGAAATAAAAAAAAGGCAATCACGCCCAACGCGACAAAGG